>CAXRFJ010000255.1:0-19856 GCA_964229475.1 Rubrivirga sp. | reverse complement strand
ACCATCTCCAACGTGCCCGGCCCACCGGTCCCGCTCTACGTCGCCGGCGCCCAGGTGGTGTCGACCAACCCGATCGGCCCCATCTTCGAGGGCGGCGGGGCCATCAGCGTCAAGTCTCCGCTCAGGGACTTCGACCTGACGATCGCCAACTCGGTGATCTGGGGGAACGGAGACGCGGAGCGGTTCGGCCCAGGGTTCGCGTTCGTCGAGGGGACCCCGAACTTCCCATTCTCCCTCCGGGACCTCCGTGTCTCAGAGTCGCGGGAGCAGCGGTTCGCCTTGTTGGCGGACATCCTCACCTACGCGTGCAGGACGGTTGTCCCCTTCGTCGACGCCGAATGCGACGCCGTCATGGAGGAGGCCCCGGCGTTCGTCCGCCCCCCGTCGTCCGGCCCGGACGGGATCTGGGCGACGGCGGACGACGACTTCGGCGACCTCCGGCTGACGCCCGAGAGCGTGGCGATCGACGCGGGCGACGCGGCGCTCCTCCCGGTCGACGTGTGGGACCTCGACGGCGACGGGGACGAAGCCGAGCCGCTCCCCCTCGATCTGGCCGGCGGCCCCCGTCTCGTGGGGGGGGGCGTCGACCTCGGGCCTTACGAAGGCGCGGTCTCCGTGGCCGACGAGCCCGATCTCGATACCGCGAGGGAGAACGGCCTCACAGTGGCCCCGAATCCGTTTCGGGTGAGGGCGGAGGTCATCCTCCGGTCGTCCCGGTCGGAGGACGTGACCGTGGCGGTGTACGACATGTTGGGGCGCGACGTCGTCGTCCTCCACGACGGACGGCTCGCGGCCGGGGAGCACCGGATCCCGTTCGACGCAACCGCGCTCCCGTCCGGGATCTACATGGTCCGGGCGACGCTGGCGGGCCAGATCCACACCGAGCGGTTCACCGTAGTCCGCTGATCGTCCGGCCAAGGCCGAATCCTCACCCTCGGGGTCGAGACCTGCTCGTTCACTTCCATCGACAAGACTATACGTTGCGTCTCGCCCATGGGCCCCGCGCGCTTCCCGACGCCGTCGCACCCGCCTCTCGTTTTCGCCGCCCCGACCGGATGACTCTTAAGCACGTACCCAGTTGGTTCCACCGGGGCGCCCCACTGTTCGCCGTCGGAGTCCTGTGCTGGGCCTCGGTCGCTCTCGCTCAGCCGGATGTCCGGGTCGTCCCCCTGTCGGCCCAGAGCGTCGCCGCGCTCCCGGCATCTTCGGACCTCCTGGTCCTGACATTCGACGAGGCGAACGGGAGTGAGCTGCACATGGTCGACCCCGCTGCGGGAGTCGCGACCCGGACGCTCGTCCTACCCGGGCACTCCACCAAGATGGCCGTCTCGGACGACGGGACGAGGGCCTACGTGCTCCGACGCGACCGCGCGCTCCTCACGAGGGTGGACCTAGAGGGCTGGACGATGCTGGATCCGATCGACGTCACCCTCACGTCGTCGGATCCGATCCCTCGCGCCTCTTCCGTCGCCGTCCCCCCCGGGCGCCCAGACGTGGCCGTCGTCGGGTTCGCCAGAAATGGGACCATGAGCTACGGGGGGCTCATCGTGTACGACGATCTCGAGCGGTTGCCCGCAGCTCATCCCAGTCTGGACCCCTTCCGGGTCGATGCCGTCACATTCGGTGCCGATCAAGCCGACGCCTTCGGCGCTGTGGGCAGCAGCCTCGTCCGGTTCACCGTCGACGCAAAGGGCATCCACATCAGCGAGTGGAGCAACGCGTTCGCAGGCGAAGCCTTCAGCCGTGTCGTCCTCGTCACCGACAGCCTCGCCATCTCGAACACCGGGGTCGTGGCCGACCGGTCGACGCTCGCCCTACTCGGGAAGGTCCGAGTGGCGGACGGGTCTTTTGTCACACCCAGCGACACCTACGCGTTGCTGACGAGCGCCTCAGAGGACAGGGTCCACTTCCTCCAGAGGGTGCACACGGGACGAGCACTGGGAGCCCCCTACCTCCGAACCTACTGGCTCGACGACCTCTCCCTCGCCTACGAGACCGAGTTGGACGACGGGGCCCTCGGCCTCCCGGACCTCGGGGCGAGGCTCGACGCGGCTGCACTCACGGAACATGGAGTCGCGATCGCCAAAGGGGACGTGCTCGCCTTCGTCGACTCGCCCCTCTTCTCCGGCTCCTTTTCCGTGATGGTGGTCGACGACGACCTCGACTTCGGCACGAGTCGCGTTCCGGTCACGGCGGGGATTTGGGTCCGAAACTCGGGGAACGCGCCGGTCGGGCTCGACGAGGTCACCTTCGAGGGCCCCTTCGAACTCGCATCAGCCCCGAGCGAGGTTCCGCCTCGGGACTCGGCCCTCGTCGAGGTCAGGTTCCTCGCGAGCGAGTACGGGGTGGCCCGGGGCGCGATGACGATCGTGAGCACGAGGCCCGATGCGCTCGTCGACTCCGCCCGCGTCGAACTCTCAGGCGAGACCCCAGTGCCGAACCCGGACGCCGAAGCCCCCCAGACGCCGACGTTCGTCCTCGACGCTCCCACCCCGAACCCGACCCCGGGCCCGACAGACATCCGGGTGATGGCGCCGACTATGATCGGGCGGGCCCGTGTGGTTGTCCACGACGTGCGAGGACGGGAGGTCGCCGTGCTCCACGAGGGCCCGCTCGCGGCCGGCGAGCACCGGGTCCCGTTCGACGCGTCCGCGCTCCCGTCCGGGACGTATGTGATCCGGGCGGAGCTCTCGGGTCGGGTCCTCGTCGCGCTGGTCACGGTCGCCCGTTGAACCTCGGGCACTCGAGATGAGCGACCGTGCCGTGCGCGGGGACCGAGCGTGCCGGCCCGCTCCATGGAAGGAGATGGGTGGCCGTCCCCCCTATGGGTCTCGTGCACGACCGACGGGAAGGGGCCGTGGGGTATCGACGGGGACGTTCTAGGTGCGCGCCCGGCCGACCGGCCATCACCCCACCCCGCCCGATCCCAGGGTAACCGAACCGACAGGTGGGCCTGGCCCGATGATCTTCCCTCACGCAGTCAGCTCGGCCGCGGGGACACGTAAGGTGAGCAGGCCCGGCGGCCACTTTCTCGGACCTGTTACCCCGCTCCGTATCGCCCGCCTCGGTCGTAGAGGGACAACTCAACCGCTCCCGTCCAACGCCGACCGGATCCGGTCGCCCGCGACGTCGTCGGCGACGGAGCAGTAGAGCATCGTCGTCGCGACGTCGGCGTGGCCCGCGAACCGTTGGACGACGGGGACCGGGACGCCCCGCTCGATGAGCCACGTGATGCACGAGTGCCTCAGCAAGTGGGGCGTCAGGTCTGGGACCCCGGCGGCGACGGCGAACCGCTTGACGGCCTTGCTGCACGTCGCGGGGTCGACCGGTCCGGACCCGGCCTCCAACACGAGCCCCGTAGCCGACGGTCGGTCCCGTAAGCCGCGGAGGACGGCGACCGCCCTCGTCGAGAGCGGCACACGGCGCTCGGCGCCGGACTTCGATGTGAACGCGTCGGTACACGCGACGGTCAGGCGCCCGGCCTCGAGGTCGACGTGGTCCCACCGGAGGTTTAGGAGCTCGTTTCTCCGGAGCGCAGTCTCGGCGCCGAGGCGGATGAACGGGGCGGCCCACGCGCTCGACCGGACGGCCCCGTCCCTGCAGTGCCGTTCAGCGTGGGCAGCGACTGCCTCGACCTGTTCGGGTCGGAGCGCCTTCGGGAACTGTCGTGGCACCCTCTCCAGCCGCACGGCGTCGGTTGGGTCGACGCGGGTCCATTTCTGCGCCATGCAATAGCGGAAGTACGCCCGGAGGTGCCGGACGTAGTTCGTCCGCGTGACGGGCCTAACGCCGAGACACCCGACCCAGCTCTCGACGTCCCGCGCCGTGACCTCGCCGACCGGCTTCCCCTCCCCTACGGCCGCGACGAACCGCCCGACGACGCGCTCGTAGTTCAGCCTCGTGTTCAACGCGAGGTGCGACCGGCTCCGTAGGAAGTCACCGCGGGCCTCCCCCAGCGTGACGGTCGACACGGTCCTGACCGGCCGCGCCTCGGTCGCCTCCGGCGGTCGGCCGGTCCACGGGTCGTAGCGGCCCTCGGCGTACGCGGCCTCCCACCTCCTGTGGAGCCTCCTCGCCGTCCGGAGGTCGCGCGTCCCCGTCGACGCCTGCTTCCTTTTGGGCGACCGGTCCGAGTCGTAGAACTGGACGGCGTAGATCCCCGTCCGCTTGTCCTTGTGGAGTCCTGCCATGGCTCGCTCCCGCCTCCGCGGGGGGCTGCGAGCGCGCCTCCGCCGGCCCCAGAGTGGGGCGCCGTGCACCAGCAATATGCCAGCAGTCCCAGCGCCGTGACGCCCCTTCGGGGACCGACCGTATGCAAAAAGGGCCGTCGAGATCGCTCTCAACGGCCCTCTGCGGGTGCCCGAGACTGGAATCGAACCAGCACTCCCGTAAGGGAACACGACCCTGAATCGTGCGCGTCTACCAATTCCGCCACTCGGGCTCAGGGACGCGAAAGGTTCGATTGCCAGTAGCGCTGCGCGCTTTGGCATCGACTCACGGCGCGCGACTGGCGTCACGCTTGTGCAGCCGAAGCCCTCTCGGGAGCAATACGGGAGCAGTGGCTGCTCCTCAGCACCGTCCGGTGTACCAGTTTGTCAATTGCGCCGTCGGGCGCCAGCAGAGCGATTCTCTGCCTCTAGCTGAAAAGCTACTGATCCGCTCCCTTCTCCACAATCCGATCGACCGGCTGCTATCCTGGCTGCGGCGTGCGGAGTCCCATGGCGCCATGCCTACATACCACCACTTAATAGACAAACGTATATGCACAAAGTGATCTCGCACCACCTTGCCCCTACCTCTCTACCCACGCCAAACTATGGAACCACCTTTGGACACACGAGCACCGAAACCATTTGTCTTCGTACTAATGCCATTCAGCGATGACTTTAATGATATCTATCAGCTAGGAATAAAGGCTGCATGCGACGATTCGGGAACGTATTGCGAGAGAGTAGACGAACAATTTTATCACGGATCGATGCTAGAAAGAATATACAATCAAATAAAATCAGCTGACATATTAATAGCAGACATGACAGGACAGAACGCTAATGTTTTCTATGAAGTTGGTTACGCTCATGCCCTCGGAAAAAGAGTGATACTACTAACGCAAGACTATGATGACATACCATTTGACTTAAAGCATCATCACCATATAGTATACGGTAGGCAGATATCAAAACTTAAAGATGATCTTACCAAGCGGATAAAATGGGCAACAGATACATCGAGCCTAAAAAATTCGATATCCGAAGCTCCAGATCTTAGATTCTACATAGGCGGAAAGCCCGTAGTGGAGGGAGGCAAATATTCAGAAGAAGTTGACACGAACACAAACACTATCGATTTAAAACTGAGTATAAAGTACAATGGAAATGTTCCATACATAGGCAGGTATGATGAAATAGGTATAGTGTTGCCCGCATGGGCGTCAGAATACGTTTCGGCGGAAATGTATGAATATCATAATGATGAATCAATAATGATATCAGAGAATTTACGAATGTACTTGTACCGCGAGATGCCGATCTTTAATCCAGGTTCATGGCAGTCTATCACCGAAAGACTTGATGTCGGCGTTGGACCAGACGAAATGGACGTTTCTATTCGACACTACAGAAGCGACGGAATTCATGAGACAAATTTTGTGATCGCACTTATCAGGGATCGTCACTTTTTCCCGAATGATGAATATCGAGATGAATACTAGTACATGGTTTGACTAAATAAATTCTCATCACACAATCGGCTCAATCAAAACAATCCTCCACATGCCAACCATAAATTGCATAAGCGGGCTCACTCAAGGTACAGACCGACACCTAGCAGGTCTTTGGCTCTTCGGTGGACTAGCCTCCGCATCTCTTCAAGGTGAGTCGCCTTTCGGCGCGTGAAGCGGATCGCGGCTCCATCGTGGATCCACACTGCGACGCGGAAGTCCGGCTTGTCTGAGCCTGCGTGGTGTTCTGCCTCATAGCGGAGGATCTCAGCCATGATCTCCTGCTCGTACGATTGAGCGACCGTTGCCAGGAGGCTCTTGGCGTCTCTCCCGTTGCTCGAATCGAGCGTAGCGTCGATGCCGGTAGCCGTCCGGGCACCGCCTTCCCTTTCGATCCTCTCGATAGCTTCCTTCCGTGCGAAGAGCAACTCGCTGATCAACTCGTGTTCTACGAACTGCTCCGCCGTGACGTGAGTCTGGCGCTTCCACTCCCCTCCCTCCTTCACGAACACGTCGTGCATTGGGAAGTGCGTCCCCAGGCTCCGCGTGACGCCGCCGCGAACGTTGGACTCTTCCATCCCGAAGATGACGCTGTAGAGCGCGCTCTTGAACGCGGCTTTGTACGTCTGCCACTCCGCTTCTTGGTCGATGAGGCTGTCTACACGGAAGTACGACCTTAGCTCGTCCCAGATGCTGAATCCGGGCTTCTGGAGCTCGTCGAGAACGACGCCGCAATCCCACAGCGCTGCCGCGATCACGAGTTGAGCCGACCGCAGATCAACGGAGGTAAAGTCCTGCAAGAGCGTCTCCCGGACAGTGCGGGGAAGCGTCAGGAGCGACGGGTTCGCTGAGAACACTCTGTCCGTCCGCCCCCGCGAGCTGAACGAATAGAATGGCTGTGGCTGAACCCCGATCTGCTTCAAGGTGGCGTGGTAAGCGTCTCGATTCCGGAGAGCGTCTGCATCCTGATCGCTGCGACTGAAGTGAGCGTCAACCGCGTCGTGGGCTTCTCGTACCCGCCTCGGGATGTACCTCGTGAAGAGGTTGGAGGGGCGATCGTTCATGCGGTTGAGCACGTACCGACACGTCTCAGAGGGCGCGTCCTCATTGAGCACGATCAAGTGCTCTCGAAAGGCTTTCCGTTGCTCCCGAACTGCCCTGCGGTTGCACAACGCGCCAGTGAGCGCCATGACAGTCCGATCAGTCTCCTCGGACGCAGTTGTGTCTTCGATCCGCTTCAACTCCTTTACCCGTCGATCGAGCCCATCCGTCTCTAGCTGCCTGCTCTTCTTCTGAGGGACGTAGTCGCGGACTTCCATGCCTGGGAAGAGCTGTTTGAGGTCCGACAGCACGTGCTCTCCCCAGCGCTTGCCCCTGAACGCACGCCCGTCGATCCATTCGAGGACCGGCTTCCCGATCAATGGGAGCCCCGAATCTGTGTCTGTCTGCCCAAATAGCGCGATGAGGGCGTACCTGAGCGCCTTGTCGTACCGCTCGATCACGGGGTGGCACTGAACCAGCAGCCTCCGAAGCTCGGGCGAGCAAACCACGCTGGACATGTACGCCTCCACGGCACCATGCCTGACCTTTTGCGCAAGCCGCTTCTCGTCACCGATACCCACAAATAGCCCTCAGACCGTCTATTGTCACATTTCATAGCTCACGCCATAATCTACCGTAGCACAAGGGAGGGTGCCATGTAGGGTGGTAGTGTCCTTAGCTCTCAGTGGGCGCCGGATGGGAAGTGCGGGGCGCTGGCGTGCGTTGGCTGCCCTCCCGTCCCCTCCCCTCCTGTGTCTTGGCGGGTTGGTGTGTGTGCTGTCGTTTATTTTTTGCAGTCGGGGGTGCCTGTCGTTTCTCAGCGTTGCAAAAAAACTTACGGATCTACACTCCCTAGAAAATCCGGTCTTAATCTGAAAGAATTCGCCTAGTCAGTAGCTTCAAGCTCTGCGAGTTCTCAGTTCTGCGCATGGTCACAGAACGCGCCTTACACCCTCTCAGGAAATACCCCCCAGTGTCAGAGGCACCCTCCCGCGTCCGAACGGGGGTGCCCTCTCAACTTTTTACAGTTTTCCACATCGAACCCCAGACTTGCAGGTGGTTTTCCATCCCAAACCTTACACTCAGAAGCCTCGCACCATCCGTAATCCGTCAGATCGGCGCACGGAGCTTAAGGGATATTATCGAAGCTCATATGGCGACATGTGTAGCCCTCATGCGCTGGAATCCGCGATTCTCCGCCCCCCTCTCCGTATCGACCACCTAAGCATTTGAAGCAGTCGCCTTGCCCTGCCTCAGTCGGGCGAAAAACGGCGAGCGGAACGGGGGCAGTCTGATATCAAGCGCAGGGCACAGACAGAACGGCACTGGCACCTCCCACCTTTGGAAAACCAGTTGGGAGGGCGTCACGTGGACAGCCGATCATGACTGCAGGATGCGCGGTTGCCCACCTCGGTAGCCTCCCGAGGCGAGCCCACCCACTCCGCGCGGTTCTGCCCGACCGGATCAATGCTGAGCCCGACCGGATCAATACCCGCTCAGGTAGCGAGTGCGTTGCTTGCACAGCAGGTACGCTCTTGCTCCATGCCCACGGTTCGGGGTCCAACTGGTTTCTAATCCGGCTCAGGAAGCCAGCGAGGGTCGCCGCTCGCTAGCGCATCCGTCCCAACCCATGTGGGACTCAGGAGCGCACAGCGGTACAGCACGCTGCAACCGCACCATTTCAGTCGCCTACCCCGGCTCCTCCCCTAGATTCGACTCCCCTGCGCTCCACGCTTCTCGGACTGCTCCGAGAGGATCGATGATGGACGTTGGCAATACGCGCTTGTGAAAGCGTGTGGCAGTTGCCTGTCCCGTGTGGCACGAGGTCTCCGTAGGTTCGGTAGCCCTCAACCATTCATACCGTGGTCTCTCACACTAGATCGAGCGGCGGAAGCTACCCGCGAGACAAAGTAGAGCAAGTTGATGCATGCCTTTCTACCATATCCCAAAAGGTGGCATCGCTTCTCTCCAAAAATGGTATAGATCCGGGCTGGAATCCTATTACCAGGGTTTCCAATTTTGTCGTATTTGTAGGAAATATTATCTCATATGCAATAATAGACTCAACACCTCCTGGAGGCTTACCAAATCAATACTATCAGGATATAAGAGGCACACTTGGTCTTGTGCCAGTCAGCGAATTGCAAAAGACTGCCAGGGATCAACTGGGGTTCAAAGATGACAAAACTATATTAATACCAACATCAATACTTCAAAAGTCTGAGTACAGCAAGGATGACATGGCTATATTAAATGAACTTTCAGAAGAGATATTTTCAGACATTAAATCTATGGCGCGATTCAGGTCTCTGAATATTCCCTCACATCTGTCACATCTGAAACCGGACATCAACAGCCTCCTAAACGATCACCCTGATTATGATAAAAATGTTTTCATCATGATGAGGTTCGAAGACTCTGACCAGCATGATGATATTTTTAATACAATAAATGATACTATTTCAAACTACGGGATGCGTGCACTCAGAGCTGACATGAAGCAATACAATGAGTCTTTGCTCGAAAATGTACTCGTTTACATTCTTTCTTGCAAATACGGTATTGCTGTTTTTGAGGAAATCAATCAAAGGGAATTTAATCCTAATGTTGCACTAGAATTGGGATTCATGATGTCAATGAACAAAAGATGCATGCTACTCAAGGATAGCAGAATGCCTAAAATGCCCACCGATGTAATCGGGAGACTGTACAAGGAATTTGATTCTTACAATATAGACACGTCCGTTCACCACTGCACCTCGTCGTGGTTGAGAGATCTTGACATAGCGTGACATAATACGATTTACACACCCACTGTCGCCAATTGAGTCAAAGATTGGCTAATCCTCTGTTATACTTTACGACTTCAGCTCATAACGGCTGGACGCTTTTACCGTACGAGTACCGCAGACACCCCAAAGCTCCTCAACTGGTTTGTCTGCCGCCCGGTCAATCGAACACGTCGGAGAGTTCGGCTCTGAGCTTCTCGTTCGCCAAGCTCACGTACAGCATGGACGTGCTCACGTCCGCGTGACGGGCTGCCGCTTTGATGACGACAGCGCTCTTGCCCGCCTCCGCCAGTCGCGTACAGAAGCCGTGACGGAGTCCGTGGAAGGTTACAGGGCGCCGGACCTTCGCGGCATCCCTCGCCTCGGTGAACGCGCGCCCTGCCGACACGGAGAACGAACGTGCACTCCGGTCCTGACTGGCGGACCCTGGAGCCGCGAATACAAAATGGTCCGGGTGACGCTCTCCCGGAATGCCATTCAGTACAGCTAGCGCAGCCCCCGACAGAGGGACGGTCTGAGCCTTCCGGTTCTTCTGCTGGTAGATCCCAACCATCCGGCGGGCGGTGTCGATGTGTCCCCACTGGAGCCTTGCGAGTTCAGACGACCGGAGCCCAGTGAAGTAGGCGAACCGGAACAGGGGGATGCGCCACACCAACTCACCCTCCCGACAGCCGGCGGATTGTATCAGGCGACGGTACCTCTTGCGGACAGCAGCGCAAATCGAGTCTAGCTCGTCCTCGGTCACAGCCTTCGGCGCACGCTCTGAGCACCTTGGAGACTCCACTCCCGATAGCGGGTCACGGGTCAGAATCTTCTGCGACCGGAGCCAGCGCAGGAACGCCCGGACGTGACGGAACCGGAAGGCTCGGGTTGTCTCGCTCACGGAGTGGTCATGGACGAACGCTTCCACGTCCTCTGCCCGGATCGCGCGCAGCGGCGTCCCCTCCCCTATCCGTTTTGCCCAGAGCCCAACGGCGTCGCTGTAGGCGCGAATCGTGTTCGGGGCGCGTCCTGCCTTTGCCTTGGCGTCAAGGAAGGTCGCCAGTGCCTCAGAGACCGTCTGAGACGCCTCCTGAGAGCGCTCTAACGTCCTCGGGTCGTCTCGCCAAGGGTCGAACTCCCCTTGGAGGTAGGCGGCTTCTAGCGAGCGTGTGAGCTTCTTCGCTAGTCGCTTGTCCGTCGTCCGCAGTGGAACGCGCTTCCTAGGCGGCTTCCGGTCTGCCTCGAAGAACTGGAGATACCAGCGGTCGTGGTTCTTGATGAGTGATGCCACAGCAGTAAGGGCTGAGGCACACCGGAGGGCGGGAGCAGTTCGGGAGCAATACGGGAGCAGTGATTGCGTCCACGGTGCCCATACCACACAACGAAGGCTCCCAGACCTGCGTCTGAGAGCCTCCAGAGGGTGCCCGAGACTGGAATCGAACCAGCACTCCCGAAAGGGAACACGACCCTGAATCGTGCGCGTCTACCAATTCCGCCACTCGGGCTCAGGGACGCGAAAGGTAGCCCGAGGCGGGCGGGGGCACCACAGGCGGAGCCGTCTCCACAGGCTCTCCACCCGTTCGGAGCCCGCCGTCGGGTCCGGGCCGGCGCGAACTTCCGGATGCGCCCCGTTCGCCGTCCGAACCGATTCCCCCTCGCATGCCGCCCCGCCCCCTCGCGCTGGCCGCCCTCGTGCTGGGCCTCGCCGCCACGCCCGCCGCTCAGCGCGTCCTCCCCTACCCCGTCCTCCCGCCGCCGCAGTACCAGCGGGCCGTCGCCGAGGGGACCCGGACGCTGACGGGGAGCCCCGGCCCGGCCTACTGGCAGAACCGCGCCGACTACGACCTCTCCCTCCGCCTCGACGCGGAGACCGACCGGGTCACGGGCAGCGGGACCATCACCTACACGAACGCGTCGCCCGACGAGCTGGCGTTCCTCGTGCTCACGCTGCGGCAGAACGTCCACGCGCCGGGCGTCCAGCGGAACCGGCCCGTCGCCGTCACCGGCGGCCTGGCGCTAGGCGCGTTCGCGGTCGACGGCACGGCGTACGACGACGTGACCGAGACCGCGACGCCCGGGGCGTACCAGGGGACGGTCGGCCCCGGCCAGTATGCCGTGTTCGGCACCGTCATGACGGTCGGGCTCGCCGACCCGCTGGGGCCGGGCGAGACGGCCGCGATCGACGTCGACTGGGCGTACACGGTCCCCCCCGCCAGCGGGACGTTCCGCCAGGGGACCGACGGGGAGGTCTACTTCCTCGGCTACGCCTACCCCACCGTCGCCGTCTACGACGACGTCTACGGCTGGCACACCGATCCGTACCTCGGCATGGGCGAGCACTACCTCGAGGTCGGCGACTTCTCCGTCGCCTTCGACGCCCCCGCCGACATGCTTGTCTACGGGACCGGCGACCTCGGCAACGCCGACGAGGTCTACGCCGAGCGGACCCGGCAGCGGCTCACGGACGCCCTGGCCGGCGACGAGGTCGTCCACGTCGTGACCGAGGCGGACCGGGCGGACGCCCTCGTGCCCTCCCCGGACGGCCGCCGCGTGTGGCGCTTCGAGGCCGACGACGTCCGCGACGTGGCGATTTCCGCCTCGGCCGCCTACGTGTGGGACGCCGCGCGCGCGCTCGTCGACCGGGACGAGGACGGGACGGCCAGCGACGCCGTGCTCATCAACAGCTTCTACCGGCCCGGGACGGCCTCCTGGGAGCGCTCGGCCGAGTTCGCGGCCTTCGCCATCGAGCACCTCTCGGACATGCTCTGGCCCTACCCCTGGCCCCACATGACGGCCGCGGAGGGCGTCATCGGCGGGGGGATGGAGTACCCGATGATGACGCTCATCGGCGGCGACCGGACCGCCCCCTCCCTCTTCTCGGTCACGTACCACGAGATCGCCCACATGTGGTACCCGATGATGGTCGGCTCGAACGAGACGGCGTACACGTGGATGGACGAGGGCCTCACGTCGTTCAACACGAACGAGGGCATCGACGCCTTCTGGGACGGCTCCGCGCCCGACCGCGAGCGGATCGACGCCTGGGACCGGCGCCGCCAGTCGCACTTCCTCCTCGCGGGGACCGGCTACGCGGTCCCCCCGATGCGGCACAACGACCGCTTCCCGGTCGGGGGCGGGACGCGCCAGGTCGACCCGGTCGGCGGCAACGCGCGGGGCGTGGCGTCCTACTCGACGCCGGCCGTCGCGCTCCACGCGCTCGCCGGGCTCTACGGACGCGACGCCTTCTTCGAGGCCTATCGCGAGTACGGCCGGCGCTGGCGGGGGGCCCATCCCTACCCGTACGACTTTTTCGCCTCCATCGAGGACGGCCTGAGTGAGGACCTCGACTGGTTCTGGCGCCCGACGTTCTTCGACACCTGGACCGTCGACCACGCGATCGCGTCGGTCGAAGCCGGCCCCGACGGGGCCGTCGAGGTCACCGTCGCCGACGTCGGGATGGCGCCGATGCCGGCCCCGGTCCGCGTGACCTACGCCGACGGCCGCACGGAGGAGCAGCGGGTGCCGGTCGGCACCTGGCTGTCGGGCGCAACGGAGGCCGTGCTCACGTTCCCGGCCGGCGAGGCCGTGCGCGTCGAGCTCGACCCCGACGGCTACGTCTTCGACGCCAACCCCACCAACGACCTCTGGGAGGCGCCCGCACCCGCTCCCGCCGATGCCGACGAGCGCTAGAGGGCCGCGTAGCCCCGGGCCC
The DNA here is from genome assembly GCA_964229475.1 of Rubrivirga sp. Taxonomy (GTDB): domain Bacteria; phylum Bacteroidota; class Rhodothermia; order Rhodothermales; family Rubricoccaceae; genus Rubrivirga. The sequence continues at coordinate 6,613 of CAXRFJ010000255.1, read as the reverse complement.
GGCCGAGGGCGTATCGCACCCCGCGGTTGTCGCCGATGGCCTCCCGGAACAGGTGGCCCCGACGCCGCGCCGTCGGGGTCAGGCCCAGCGCCCACCACATGAGGCTGACGTGCCCGGAGAGCGGGATCCGCCGGAGTTCGCTCCGGGCCGACAGCCGGTCGCCCAGGACGGACCGGACCCACGGGGCCGGGTGGCGGCGGTCGGGCGACGTCGGGATCGGAGGCGGGGTGGACACGTCGGGGCGAGCGGGACGCGCCCCACGCAGGGTCTGCGCAAGAGCGGGTCGTTCCTGTGCGGGCACAGGGTACGAGATCGGCCCACAGAAATCGGCCCCCGTTCGGACACCTGCGCCCCTGAATGAGAAAACGCCCCTCCCAGTCTGGGAAGGGCGTCGAGGGCGGGCCAGGTAGGATTTGAACCTACGACCGTCCGGTTAACAGCCGGATGCTCTACCACTGAGCTACTGACCCGAGGCGTTCCCGGTCGGGAAGCGGCACGAAGGTAGAGCCGCGGCGGGCCGCGGTGCAATCGGACCGGGCGGCGGCGGCGCCCTTTCACGCCCGCTTCGCCGGCCTCGGGCCCCGCCTGGGCCCACGCCGGGCCCCGCCGGCTAGGCCGTCGCGGCCAGCTTGTCGAGGTAGAGGGAGCGGAGCTTCGACACCTTCGGCGCGATGACGGCCTGGCAGTAGGGCTGGGCCGGGTTCCGCGCGAAGTAGTCCTGGTGGTAGGCCTCGGCCGGGTAGAACGTGTCGAGCGGCTCGATCTCGGTCACGATCGGGGACGCGAAGACCCCGGCGGTCGTGAGCTCGCGGACGACGGCCTCGGCCTGCTCGCGTTGCGCGTCGCTCGTGATGTAGACGCCCGAGCGGTACTGCGTGCCCACGTCGGCGCCCTGCCGGTTGAGGGTGGTCGGGTCGTGGGTCGTGAAGAAGACCGTCAGGAGGTCGTGGAGCGAGATCACGTCGGGGTCGAACGTGACCTCGACGACCTCGGCGTGGCCGGTCCACCCGGAGCAGACCTCGCGGTAGGTCGGGTTCTGGACGTGGCCGTTCGCGTAGCCGGAGACGACGCGCTCGACGCCGCGCAGCGGCTTCAGGACGGCCTCGACGCACCAGAAGCAGCCGCCGCCGAGGACGATGGAGTCGGTCTGTACCATGGGGTTCGGAGGGAGGAGTGGGAGGTCGAACGGGCCCGCCCCGGCTCGGCTCCAGGCGGGGTCCGTACTCTGGCGATCTTCCCACGCCGTCCCCCCCGCCCCGCATGGCCCCCGACCTCTCCTCCGTCCGCGTCCGCCTCGTCCAGATCCGGACGAACGCCGCCGTGCTCCGCGAGGAACGGGAGAGCTTCCGCGCCCGCGGCGGCCTCGGGCCCGACGCCCTCCTCGTCACGAACGCCCTCCGCGACGCCCTCTCCCCCGCCCTCCTCGACGGCGCCGACGCCGTGATGATCGGGGGCGCCGGCGCGTACTCCGTGACCGAGACCTACGACTGGACGCCCGCGCTCATCGACGTGTGCCACGCCTGCGCCGACCGCGGCGTCCCCCTGTTCGGGTCGTGCTGGGGCCACCAGTTTATCGCGCGGGCCTTCGGCGGCGAGGTGGTCCACGATCCCGAGCGGGCCGAGATGGGGACGCACGCCGTCGTGCTCACCGAGGCGGGTCGCCGCGATCCGCTGTTCGGGACGCTCCCGGGCCGGTTCGCGACCCAGATGGGCCACCAGGACCGCGTGGCGCGCCTCCCGGCCGGCGCCGTCGAACTGGCGACCAACGACCGCGCCCCGCACCAGGCCTTCCGCCTCGGCGACGCGCCGATCTACGGGACCCAGTTCCACTCCGAGCTCGACGAGGAGACCGAGCGCCAGCGGCTGCTGGCCTACCGCGCCCACTACCCGGAGAGGGCCGACGACGACGCGTTCCAGGCCGTCCTCGACGGCCTCGGCCCGTCGCCCGAGGCCGACGACCTCCTCCGGCGCTTCCTCGTCCTCTACGCGACGCACGACGGGGCCGACCGTCTGGCGGCCGACCCCGTCGCGGGCAGCTAGGCCCGCCCCGGCATCGGGGCGGGCGCGGCAGCGGGCTACTGGCTGTTGCCCGTGGCCAGGAGCGCCTCGATCTCGGCGAGGCGGGCCTCCATCTCCGCGAGCTCGGCGCGGACGCGGTCGGCGTTCGCCTGCTCCGAGGCGGCCCGCTCGGCGGCGAGGTCGCCCGCGCTGAGGCCGGCGCGCGGCGCCTCCTCGACCTCGTCGCCGCCCTCGGTCAGGTTCGACACGATCGAGCCGTAGGCCGTCGGGACGAAGATCAGCGAGAGGTTCTGGTCGTCGATCGACGACGAGCCGCTCGTGACGTTGACGTAGGCGCAGAACGTCGTCGTGCCGGAGGGGACGTCGAAGATGCCCTGGACCGTCGACGGGATGCGGTACGTGCCCGACGCCGCGCCGGACGGCAGGCCGTAGTTGGTCTGCTGCGTGAGCGGAGCGGTCGGCGAGGCGTCGCAGTCGCGCGAGACCGAGTACTGGATCGTCGAGGTCGACCCGGTCGTGTGGTTCAGGATGAGCTCCCCGGTCGCGATGGCGAGGACGTAGCCGTCCGTCGGCGCCGTGATCGAGCGGGACATCGTGACCGTCGCGCCGCTCGGCGTCGCGACGGGCGAGCCGTTGGCGTCGTTCGCCGTGCCGGCCTCGTCGAGGATCTCCGTGTCCTGGATCGCACTGACCGGGAGCGTGACCGCGGCGGTGCCGGTCTGGCCCGTGTCGAAGACCGACGACGTCAGGCCGCCGGCCATCGTGATCCGCGCGCCGGAGCCCGAGTTGCCGTCGACCGTGAACGCGTTGCCGACGTCGGCGAGGACGCGGAAGTAGCCGCCGTCGCCCGCGATGTCCGGCTGGAGCTCGCCGAAGACGGCCCCGCTCTCCTCGTACAGGCTGAGGCTGGCGCCGGTGCTGAACCAGTCGTAGATCCGGGCGTTCGTGAAGCCGTTGACCGGGTCGGCCGGGTTCTCCGTCGTGTAGAGCGAGAGGTCGGACTGCGTGTCGATCGAGCCGACGTTCACGGTCTGGTCCTCGAGAATGAGCAGGTCCTCACCGACGCCCGGAAGGAGCGTGAGCGCGTCGGCGCCGGAGCCCGTGGCGTCCGAGAACGCGAACGCGCCCGGGCCCGGGTTCACGCTCGTCGAGCCGTAGACTCGGAACTCCCACGTCCGGCCGCCCGAGATCGAGCGGAGGCGGAGCCGCGTGAGGTTGTCGTTGGTGAACACCGTCGTGATGTCGCGGACGAGGAACCCCGTCGCCGAGCCGCCGCTGGGGCCCTTGAACGAGATCGGGTTGCCCGGGGCGATGTTCACGACCGGGCCGTTGTCGTACGAGTCCTGGAGCGTGTTGCCGGGGGCCAGCGAGGCCGACGGGTTCCCGCCGAAGCGGACCGGCGCGCTGGCCGGCTCGCCGTCGACGGTGACGGTCAGCCACTCGGCGTCGGGCGTGAGCGGGGCCTTCGAGCCGAGGACGACGAGGAAACGGCCGTCGGCCACGTTCGCCTCGTGCGTCTCCTCCCACATGACGGCGACGCCGTCCTTGGCGTCGTCCTCGGCGGAGTAGCCGCGGAACGTGATCGTGTGGGCACCGTCGGCGACGGGCGTGCCCTGGGCGTCGGAGAGGAAGCCGGAGTACGTCATCCGGGCGACGTCGTCGTCGGGCGTCTCGGCGACGAGGTCCTGGGCGAGGGCCGGCGCGGCCGGCAGGAGGAGAACGGCGAGCGCGAGCGCGACGGCGCGCGGCAGGGCGTGTCGGAAAGTCATGGCTGTGGGGATGTCGTGTGCGAGAGAGAGGGACGATCCGGACCGGACTGCACCAGGGATCGTCGGACTGGGCCGGCCTCGGCGCTGGAGTGAGGCGCGCCGGAGGCGGCCGGCGGGGGCTAGCGGACGACCGTGAAGCGGGTCGTGCCGACGAACGTGCCGACCGAGAGCCGGACGTGGTAGAGCCCGGGGGCGAGGCGGAGCGCGTCGAGCGGGGCCTCGTGCCACCCGGCAGGCGTCTCACCGTCGACGACGACGGCGACCTCGCGGCCGAGCGCGTCGTAGACGGCCAGCCGGGCGTGGGCGGCCTCGGGGAGCTCGTACGGGATCCGCGCGCGGGACGCGAGCGGGTTCGGGTACACCGAGCGCAGCGCGACCTCAGAGGGGAGGTCGGCCGCGACGGCGGCGCCGAGCGCGGGCGCGACGGCGGGATCGGCCGCGGGCTCCGCCAGCGGGACGAGCGACCGGACCGGCGTGAGCGTGGCCCACACGTGGACCGCGCCGGAGACGACGGGCGTCGCGGGGGCGACGCGGCCGACGACCCGGACCCCGGAAGCCTCGCTGTGGAGCGCGATCCGGTGGGTCTCGACGTCCGTCAGGAGGACCGTCGTCGCGTCGCTGGTCTGAGCCGCGGCGGCGAAGGAGAGGAGCGCACCGGCGAGGACGGGTGCCGCTCGTGAGAGTGGGCGCATAACAGAAGGGGGATGCGCGACCGGAGTTCGGGGCCTCCCTCTTCCATCGGTCGCTGTACTGACAGAGGGGGGCGAGCGCTGGCCGGAGCCGAGCCGGCCCTCGTCCCCCCCTACGAGAAAAGGCTCCCGACCATGTCAGCGGATGCCAGCAAACTGCCTGTGGCCCAACTACTTACCTGCAAATTGCACAGACCTTTCCCTGCCGTCCGAGCCTCTCATTCCGGGGCCGCCCTCCCCCTCCCCTACGCGAGTCCGGCAGAGACCCTGTCACGCGCCGGCCGTCGACGCGGGCCGCGCCGCGTCGAGAAAGCGCCCCACGACGTCCTCGGACCAGTAGACACCGGAGCGCCGGATGAACCCGACGTGTCCGCCGTGCTCGGGCGTCAGGAGCGTGAGGTGGGGCGTGTCCGCCGCGACGCTTGTTGGGAAGCACGACGGCGCGAGAAACGGGTCGTCGAGCGCGTTGACGAGCAGCGTCGGGACGCGGATGGCAGGCAGGACCGGGAGGGACGAGGCGCGGGCCCAGTAGTCCTCGGCGCTCTCGAACCCGTGGACCGGGGCCGTGAACAGCCCGTCGAACTCGCGGAACGTCCGGGCGCGGCGGACGACCGTGGGGTCGGGCGCGCCGTCGAATCGATCGGCCTTTTCCGCCACCTTCTCGGTGAGCGAGCGCATAAAGCGGAGCATGTAGATCCGTCGGCTCCAGGCCTCCATCGTCTCCGAGGACGCCGCGAGGTCGACGGGGACCGAGACGCCGGCGCCCGCGACCACGCGCGGGTCGAGGCGGCCGCCCTGTTCGCCGAGCCACTTCAGGGTCAGGTTGCCGCCCAGGCTGAACCCGACGACGGCCACCGAGGCGGCGCCTTCCGCGAGGACGTGGCCCACGACGGCGCAGAGGTCGGGCGTCATCCCGCTGTGGTAGGTGCGGAGGAGCCGGTTCGGCTCCCCGGAGCAGCCCCGCAGGTTCCACGCGCAGACCGCCCAGCCGCGCCGCGCCAGCTCGCGGACCATTCCGCGGACGTAGGCCCGGTCGCTGCTCCCCTCAAGCCCGTGGGCGACGACGGCCACCGCGGCCGCCTCGGGCCACCCGACCCAGTCGAGGTCCAGGAAATCGCCGTCGTCGAGTTCGAGCCGCTCGCGCCGGTACGCCACGCCATCGACGCGGCGGAACAGCGTCGGGAGGACCGTCTGGAGGTGGCCGCTGCGGAGCGCGAGCGGCGGTCGGTACGGGGGCGGGTCGAAGTCCACGGGCGGCCTCAAACGAAAAACGCCCTCCGCCGGGGGGCGGAGGGCGCTGCGCGCCGGGGAGGATTCGAACCCCCGACCTCAACATCCGTAGTGTCGCGCTCTATCCAGCTGAGCTACCGGCGCAGCGGACGGGTCACCCCGTCAGCGACACGAAGATAGACCGTGCCCTGGACCGGGCTCAAGTGAAGAGCCGCGGAACGCGACGCGCGGGGGCGCGCGCTCATCCCCAGGCCTCCGCCCCGTCGAGAAACCAGAAGTGGCGCGTGGGGCCGTGCCCGCCCCCGAGCGGGAGCGCGTGCCGGATCGCCCGTTGGAGGTAGGCCCGCGCGCGGCCGACCGCCTCCTCCAGGCCGAGGCCCTTCGCGAGGTTCGCGGCGATCGCGCTGGCGTAGGTGCAGCCGGTCCCGTGCGTGTGCGGCGTGTCGATCCGCTCTTCGCGGAACACGGCCTCGCCGTCGCCCCACACGAGGAGGTCGACCGCCTCGGTCTCGTCGTCGAGGTGGCCGCCCTTGACGAGGACGGCCGCGGGACCGAGCCGGAGGATCGCGTCGGCGGCGCGGCGGGCGTCGGCGAGCGAGCGGACCTCGAAGCCGACGAGGCGGGCCGCCTCGTGCGCGTTCGGCGTGGCGACCGCCGCGAGCGGCAGCATCCGGTCGACGACCGACCGGACGGCGTCGGGCTCGAGCAGGGCGTGCCCGCTTTTCGAGATCATCACCGGGTCGACGACCACGGGCGCCAGCGCGTGCCGGGCGATCCCGTCGGCCACGGCCTCGACGACGTCGACGGACGCCAGCATCCCCGTCTTGACCGCGCCGATGGGCAGGTCGTCGGCCACGGCGTCGATCTGCGCCGCGATCACGTCCGTTGGGATGGCGTGGACCGCCG
>CAXRFJ010000254.1:0-9301 GCA_964229475.1 Rubrivirga sp. | reverse complement strand
TGCGGCCATCGGCCATGCGGCGGTCGAGGCGGCCTTTTTCAACACGGAAAATGCAACAGTTGGGCGTCGCCCCTGCAAAAACCCGCACATCGCCGGTTTCGTAAAAGTGCGTGATGCTGCCCTGGCTGTAGAGCCAGGCATTCAGCTTTTTCGCTGCCGTCAGCTTGATGAATTCACGCGGGACGATGAAGACCAGTTCGCCGCCCGGTTTCAGGTGCTGCACGCACTTTTCGATGAAAAACAGGAAGAGGTTGCTGCGTCCGTCAAAGCGCGGTGATTTGAGCTTCTGGCGGGTATCGGCCGCCACGTCCTGCAGGCGAACGTAGGGCGGGTTGCCGATGATGGTGTCGAACTGTTCGTCCGCCGGTAAATCGAAGAAATCCATGACGCGCACGCCCGCGGGCGCAACGCCGGCATCGATCTCGATGGCGGTGCAGTCGCGTCCCTGAGCGCGCAGCGGGGCGTAAAACGCCCCGTCGCCGGCAGAGGGTTCCAGGACCCGGCCGGTGTTGCGGCACAGGTCGAGCATGAACGACACCACATTGGGTGGCGTGAAGACCTGGCCAAGTTGGGCGACGTTGCGCGTCGGCATGCCGGCGATCAGCCTGCCTTGCCCCAGGAATCCTTGAGCGTCACGGCGCGGTTGAAGACCGGGGCGCCCGGCTTCGAATCCACGCGATCGGCCACAAAGTAACCGTGCCGCTCAAACTGGAAACGCTGTTCGGCAGCGGCATCCTTGAGCGACGGCTCGAGCATGGCGGTGATGGTCGTCTTGGAGGCCGGATTCAGGTCGTCGAGGAAATTGCGTTCCAGTTCCGGGGCATCGCCTTCGCGACGGGCGCCGGGGGCCGGGACGGCCTGCACCCGTCATGCCCATCGCCGTCGGCAGATCCGCCGGCCGCCTTCATGTCGGCGAGATGACACGCGGCCGTTCCACCCGGTGCCGGCGCCCGCGCGCGGCCGCCGGTCGGCCCGCCTCGGCGCCGAGGCGGACCGGGCCGCGGGGTCGGTCTCTACCGCAGCAGCGTCACGCTCCGGGACGCCTGCACGCCGCCGGCCTCGAGGCGGACCACGTAGACGCCCCCGGCCTCGGCCTCGAACGTCGCCGAGTGGAGGCCCGCCGCGCGCGCGCCGTCCGCCAGCACGGCCACGCGCCGTCCGAGCGCGTCGTACACCTCGAGCCGGGCCGGGCCGGGCCGGGCCAGCCGGAACCGGACCGTCGCCGCGCTGGATGCCGGGTTCGGGGCGATAAGCAGGAGCGCGGCGGGCTCGACCTCCTCGGCCTCGGCGGCCGTCCCGCCCGTGACCTCGACCGTCGCGGTCAGCTCGTCGCCGAACGGCGCCTCGCCGTCGAGCATCGACCAGCGGACGGCGTACGTGCCCGCGACGTCAGGCGCCGTCCACTCGATGTCGAAGGTCACGGGCCGGCCGCGCACGACGCCATCGAAGACCGGCACGGCCGGGACCGGGACCGCCTCGCCGACCGCCGCCTCCCCCACCGGGCCGAACGCGAACCCGGCCGCCGCGCTCCACACGGCGTCGCCCTCGTTCCGGACCGTGACCGTCGCCCGCACCGTCGCGCCCGCCTCTACGGACGCCGGCAGGGTGTGGGCGAGGACGCGCGCGCCGAGGGCCGGCGTCTCGTTGAACGCCGCCGCGCCGGCCGCCGTCGTCCGGACGTACTCGAACGGGTCGCCGCTGGCGGACCACACGTCGGTGTTCGGGTTCGTGCCGGTCGGGACGCCCGCGCCGGGCTGGGCCGCGTAGATGCCCGTCCCCTCGTCGTACTCGTTCCAGCTCTCGACGTAGACGCGGTCGACGTCGGCGTCGACCTGCGCCCAGGCCTCGGCGTACGGCCCGCCGCCGTCGCGCGGGAGGAAGTCGCCGGGGTCGCGGACGTTCTGGTCCCAGTAGCCGCCCTTGAGCTGCGCCGCCGTGATCCCGTTGTGCGTCACCTCGTGGTAGTACGCGTTGATCTCGAACTGCGGCACCCGCTCGTCGGCGAACGAGAACACGGGGTTGTTGAGGCCCGTCGTGACCATGTAGATGCCGCCGTCGAAGACGGGGTGGTCGAGGGCGCCCCGGAGCCGGGACTCGAGGTCCTCGCGTGTGAGCGCCGCGACGTTCGAGAGGAAGAACACGTGCCACGTGTCGAGGACGACGCGGCCGTCGATCCGGGCGAGGTAGTCGGCCGAGTGCTGGTCGGGGTTGACCGCGAAGTACTGCTCGAAGAACCGGACGTAGTGGGACGCGAGCTCGTCCTTGCCGGCCTCGGTGGCGAGGTCGGGCGGCGTCCCGTCGTGCCAGGTGATGAGCGGGTCGAGGAAGGGGGCCACCTTCGGGACGTCGTAGCCCTCCTCGCGGAGCGACCGGAGCGCCCGGAACAGGTTGACGCGGACGAACTCGAGCTGGGGGATGAGGTGGACGTACAGGACGTCGACGTTCGCCGCCATCATCTGCTGGACCTGGAACCGCCACCACCCCACGGTCCCGTCCCAGTGGACCCGCCCCTCGAGCGGGACCCACGGGCCGCTGAGCTGGCCGCCGTTCGGGACGTACCAGTGGAACACCGACGTGCTCACGATCCGGTCGTCGAGGGCGAACGAGGCCGCCGCCGTCCCGAGGTCGGCACCGGGCGCCTCGGCCGTCGCCTCGGCCGAGAGCACGTGGAGCTGGACCGACGGGTCGGAGTAGAGCCGGAGGTCGGCCCCGAGGTTCTGCGCGCCGCGGAAGTCGGCGTCGGGGAGCCGGAAGAAGGCCGTCCGAGGGCGCCCCGTGTCCATCCGGTACGTCCCGCGGACGTCCGTGGCGAACGCGTAGTCCTCGGCGGACGCGTTGTACTGGAGGAGGAACCCGCCCCAGCCGACGTCGAGGTAGTCGACGGCGACGTACACCTCGCCGTCGGGGACGGGCCCGTCGGCCTGGAAGTAGACATAGCTCTGGTAGGCACCCGGCGCCCCCGCCGCGCGGTAGACCGTCTGGCCGTCGACCGTGACGACCTCGAACACGCCGTCGGCGCCGGAGACGGGCGTGAGCGAGACGGCGCCCTGGGCCGCGGCGCCGCGCGGCGCGAGGAGCAGGACGGCGAGCAGGGAGAGGACGCGCATGGCGAGCGGGGGTGGGCCTGCCCTAGGAGCGGTCTTTCCGCCCGGATCGGCTCATCCCGCCTCGGCGCCGAGGCGGGCGGGGGCGGCGCGGCGAACCGTTGCGCGGGGGTCCGGTACACCCAGCTGCGACACACCGTCGTCAGCCCGGCGCGCGATCCTTCCCGGCTGCCCCACCACGGACCCCGATGGCGACCATCACCCGCATCGACTCGCCCTTCTCGCTCTCGACGGCGTTCCAGCCGATGGGCGACCAGCCCCGCGCCATCGGCGAGCTCACGGAGGGCCTCTTCCGCGGCGACCCGTACCAGACGCTCCTCGGCGCGACGGGCACCGGCAAGACGTTCACCGTCGCCAACGTCGTCCGCAACGTGGGCAAGCCGACGCTGGTCATCTCGCACAACAAGACGCTCGCGGCCCAGCTCTACGCCGAGTTCCGGCAGTTCTTCCCCGAGAACGCCGTCGAATTCTTCATCTCCTACTACGACTACTACCAGCCGGAGGCCTACATCGTCTCGTCCGACACGTACATCGAGAAGGACATGGCGATCAACGAGGAGATCGACCGGCTCCGGCTCCGCGCGACGAGCGCGCTCGTGTCCGGGCGGAAGGACGTGATCATCGTCGCGTCGGTCTCGTGCATCTACGGCCTCGGCAACCCGGACGAGTACAAAAAGCGGATCGTCCAGGTCTCGCCCGGCCAGGAGCGCGACCGCGACGAGCTGCTCATGGAGCTCGTCCACGTGTTCTACAACCGGAACGACGTCGACTTCACGCCCGGTACGTTCCGCGTGCGCGGCGACGTGGTCGAGGTGTTCCCGGCCTACTTCGAGGACCAGGCCTACCGCATCCAGTTCTGGGGCGACGAGGTCGAGCGGGTCGCCCGGATCAACCCGGTCACCGGCGAGGAGCTCTCGTTCGAGCAGGACACGCTCACGATCTACCCGGCCAAGCACTTCGTCACGCCGCAGGACCAGGTCGACCGCGCCATCGCGGGCATCGAGGAGGAGCTCCGCTGGCGCCTCGCGATCCTCCGCAACGACGGCAACCTCGTGGCCGCCGAGCGGCTCGAGCAGCGGACCCTCTTCGACATCGAGATGATCAAGGAGATCGGGTACTGCTCCGGCATCGAGAACTACTCCCGCCACATGGACGGGCGCGAGCCCGGCACGCGCCCGTACTGCCTCCTCGACTACTTCCAGAAGAACCACGGCGACGACTGGCAGATCGTGATCGACGAGAGCCACGTGACCGTCCCGCAGGTCCGGGGCATGTACAACGGCGACCGCGCGCGGAAGCTGAACCTCGTCGAGCACGGGTTCCGGCTCCCGTCGGCCATGGACAACCGGCCGCTCACGTTCGAGGAGTTCGAGACCTTCCACCACGCCGTCACGTTCGTCTCCGCCACCCCGGCCGACTACGAGCTCGAGATGTCGGGCGGCGTCGTCGTCGAGCAGATCATCCGCCCGACCGGCATCCTCGACCCGCACGTCGAGGTCCGCCCGGTCGAGGGCCAGATCGACGACCTGCTGGCCGAGATCCGCGACCGCGTCAAGGCCGGCGGGCGCGTCCTCGTCACGACGCTCACGAAGCGGATGGCCGAGGACCTGACGGACTACCTCGACAGCTTCGGCGTCCGCGTGCGGTACCTCCACTCCGACATCGACGCGCTCGAACGGGTCGACATCCTGCGCGACCTCCGACTGGGCGAGTTCGACGTCCTCGTCGGGATCAACCTGCTCCGCGAGGGCCTCGACCTCCCCGAGGTCAACCTCGTCGCGATCCTCGACGCCGACAAGGAGGGCTTCCTCCGCTCCGAGCGCTCGCTCATCCAGACGGCCGGCCGCGCCGCCCGCAACGCCGACTCGCTCGTCGTCCTCTACGCCGACCACGTCACGGACTCGATGGCGCGGATGATGGAGGAGACCGACCGCCGCCGCGAGATCCAGGCCGCCTACAACGAGGAGCACGGGATCACGCCGACGACCGTCACGAAGTCGGTCGACGAGGTCCGCCGCGGCACGCTCGTGGCCGACCACAAGGCGGAGCAGGACGAGCGCCGGGCCAAGGAGAAGGTGAGCTACTACGCCGGCCCCGACCAGCTCCCGAAGGTCGCCGACCCGGTCGTGAAGTACCTCACCGACGACCAGAAGCGCGACCTCGTGGCCCAGCTCACGCGCGAGATGGACGCGGCGGCGGAGAACCTCGAGTTCGAGAAGGCCGCCGAGCTCCGCGACTCGATCGCCCAGATCGAGGCCGAGCTGGCGGCCTAGCCGACGGCCTCGCCCGCCTCGGCGAGCCCCCCGACCGAGCCGCCGAGGCGGGCGGGGGCCGGTCCGCCCCACCGGGAATCCCCGATTCGGGAGCGCTTTCGGATCCCGGTCGACGCGCGGCCGGTCCCCCGGCCCGCCTTCCCCCCGCCATGGCCTCGACGACCCGCCCGATCCCCACGACGCTCCGGAACTACGGCCGGGGGCTCGTCGGCGGGATGCTGTTCGCGTTCGCCCCGCTCTACACCATGGAGGTGTGGTACCAGGGGTTCATCGCCGAGCCGCGCGTCGTGCTCGTGGCCGTGGTCGCCACGTACGCCGTGCTCGTGGCGTACTCGTTCTACGCGGGCCTCCACACCGACCGCTCGCTGGCCTACAACCTCGCCGAGGCGCTCGAGGCCCTCGTGCTCGGCTTCGTCGTCTCGTTCGTGGTGCTCAAGCTGATCGGCCAGCTCCCGGGCGACCTCTCGACGTCGGTCTACCTCAAGCGGCTCACGCTGGAGGGGCTGGCGAGCGCGATCGGCGTGGCCATCGGGTCGACCCAGCTCGGCGAGGACGCCGACGACACGGGCGAGGGCCAGCCCGGCGAGGAGGGCGGCCTGCGGGGGTTCGTCCACCAGATCGCGTACTCCGTCCTCGGCGCCACGATCGTGATCGCGGGCGTCGCGCCGACGGCCGAGGTCGTGGTGACGGGGATGGAGGCGCCGATCCCGGCCGTCCTCGCCACGGCCGCCCTCTCGTTCGTCATCGCCCTGACGGTGGTCCACCACCTCGACTTCCGCGGCTCCAGCCAGGCCGGCAACGTCTACGCCGGCGGGACCCTCGGCGACGCCGTCGTGACGTACGCCATCGGGATCGTGTGCTCGGCCGTGCTCCTGTGGAGCGTCGGCCGGTTCGAGGGGGTCGGCCTCGGGGCCGGCCTCTGCATGGTCGTCTACCTCGCCTGGCCGGCCACGCTCGGCGCCGCCGTCGGCCGCCTCCTGCTGTAACCCCATGAGCGACGCCGCACCCGACGCCGACCGCCCGCCCGACCAGGAGGCGGCGCCCGACAGCCAGGACAAGAACGTGCTGGAGTGGGCCGTGACGGCCGCCGGCGCGCTCATCGTCCTGTTCGTCCTGGGCTTCTTCGTGTACGAGCTGGTGGCCGGCGCGAGCGGCCCGGCCCGCCTCGTCGTCACGCTCGGCGCGCCGGAGGTCGAGGGCGCGGCGGCCGACGTGCCCGTCGAGATCCGGAACGAGGGCGAGCGCGTGGCCGAGCACGCCGTGGTCGAGGTCTGCGCCGGGCCCGAGAACTGCGCCGAGATCACGTTCGACTACGTGCCCTACCAGTCGAAGCTGACCGGGACCGTGGGCCTGGAGGCCCCGCTCGGCGCGGCGCCCACGTCGCGCGTGGTCTCGTACCGCGACCCCTGACGCCGCCCGGCGGCGTCCGCCGCGAGCCGCACGCTGCCGGCTCACCCGACGGCGCGCTCACGGCGGTGGCTGCCCGGCGGGCGCCACGGGGCACCGGCCCGTCGCCGGCGGGCCGGAAGGCTCACGGGCAGCCGGCCTGCGGCGACACGGTCACCGTCTTCGTCAGGTTGCCGACGGGAGTGGAGGCCGTGATCTGGAACGACCGGTCGTCGGTCAGGAGGGACAGCGACCGGGGATAGCCGTGCGAGCCCGGCCCGTTGACGTACACGTCGGAGTCGAAGCTCCAGCTGATCGACGACGGGTAGGCGTAGCCCGTCCCCGGCTTCTGGACGTAGTACTCGACGTTGCAGAACTCCCCGACCTCGCTCGGGCCGACCAGCGTCAGGCAATGCGAGGTGGGGTCGACCGAGACGAAGTCGGACTGCGTCCCGGAGGAGCTCCACGTCACCAGCACGTCGTCGCCGCTCGCGTCGGTCTCGAGGGAGACCGTGCTGCTGGACGAGTTGAGGATGACGGCGCCGCCCCCCCGCACGATCCACGCCGACGCGGGGTTCGGGGTCGCGTAAAACGCGCCGACGCAGTAGCGGCCCAGCGTGCCCCCGAAGATGGGCGTGAGCTGGCCGGCGGTCTTCGCCTCCGCCTCGGGCGACGCGGACGCCTCGGGAGAGACGGCGTCGCACCCGACCAGCACGAAGAGCGAGGCGACGAAGGAAACCAGAAGGGTTCTCATGGGAGTCCAGGAAAGGGGAAAGGAAAAGGGGTGGGCCGAGGGCCCACGGAACTAGGCATCGCGGCCCCACCGCTGCCGAGTGGTCTCCGCACACTACCGGCCCGGGAGGATCGGGGCGCCCCCCGGTGCCTTCGCCCCCCGCGGCGTCCGGCCAGGGCCGGCCCCGGCCGCATCGGCGACCGGGGTCGGGGGAAACGGGGACCCGTCCGGGCGAGGCGTCAGCAGCTCGACGACGTGAGGTACACGGTCTTGCTGCCGATGCGGAGGTTCGGGTTGGAGGGGTTCGCCTTGATGACGACGTTGTACCCGCTCAGGTCGGCCTCGACCGTCGCGCTGAAGCTGTTGGACGAGACGAGCGTGCCGTCGCTGACGACACTCCAGCTGATGATCGGGTCGTCGGTGAAGAACTGGACGGTGCAGCCGTAGCCCATCGTCGTCGGGCCGTAGATCTCGACGGGCTGGACGTTGGCAGTGACGGGGGGCGCGGAGTCGACGGCGTCGCAGCCCGCGAGAGCGACGAGTGAGGCGAGGAGGGCGAGGGGGAGGACACGCATGGAAACGGGGGCGGTGGGATGAAAACCGAATCGCCCGGCACGATCAGCGCCGGAGTCCCCAGACTGTACCGGATTGCGCCTCATGAATGCATTGTATTTGTGCACCCCCACACTCATCACATCACTCCTATCGCGCCCGTCTTCACGGTCCAATCTGCGCTCCGGTCCGGCATCACATCGCCGCGCCGGATCGCGACACGCCCCTGCGGGTTGAGGCCCTCCCCCCACCCCGACCCCATGGAGACCCCCACCACGTCCGACGCCGGCTACGACCTGACCCCTCTCCGCGGCGAGGCCCGCGAGCGCGCCGTCGAGGCGGCCGGCCTCAGCGCCGAGGAGCGCCGCATCCTCATCGAGCACGGGACGGAGCGCCCCGGCTGCGGGCTCCTCCTCGACAACAAGGAGACCGGGATCTACGCCTGCAACCTCTGCGGGCTGCCCCTCTTCCAGTCGGGCTCGAAGTTCGAGTCCGGCACCGGCTGGCCGTCGTTCTTCCAGCCCGTCGACCCCGCGCACGTCACGAACCTCGAGGACCGGTCGCACGGGATGGTCCGCGTCGAGACGCGGTGCGCGCGCTGCGACGGGCACCTCGGGCACGTCTTCCCCGACGGGCCGCCGCCGACGGGGCTGCGGTACTGCATGAACTCGGCCGCGCTCCAGTTCGTCCCGGAGGGCGAGCGGCCCGTCCAGCGGACGGCGGCGCACCCGACCGGCGCCGAGCCGGGGGCCTAGACGGCCGGTCGCTCCCCCGCTGCGCGAGTCAGGAGTCGCCTCGTGAACCCGACGGCCACGTCGATCATGGCCCGCTGCGTCCGGGCCTCGACCCAGCGGGAGCGGAGCTGGGCGACGGCCTGGAGCGTCGTCGCGCCGGCCGCGTAGCGGGCGACCGCGGCGTCGAGCGCGGCCTCGGCCGCCGCCACGCGGACCTCGGCGAGGGCGCGGCGATCGGCGAGCGCGGCGAGCTCGATGGCGGCGACGCGGACCTCGTAGGCGGCCTCCCGGGCGAGCCCGTCGGCCTCGGCGCGGCGCGCGGCGAGCGCGGCCTCCGACCGGCGGACGCGGCTGCGGCCGGCGCCGCGGTCGAGGAGCGGCACGCTCACCCGGAGCCCGATGGCGCCCGCCCGGTTGTCGCCGAGCTGGCCGGGGAACCCGGTGGCCGGGTCGGCGCTCGTGTAGCCGGTCCCGAGGCTGGCCGTCAGCGCGACGGTCGGGCGCGTGGCCGCCCGCGCG
>CAXRFJ010000253.1:0-2215 GCA_964229475.1 Rubrivirga sp. | reverse complement strand
GCTCCGCCTCGGGCCCGTGCCCGTCGGCGAGCTCGTCCGCGACGTGGGCCGCCAGCACGCGCGGGCGTTCGAGGCCGCGGGCGTCTCCGGCGAGGTCGACGCCCCGGCCGGGCTGCCGACCGTCGAGGCCGACGGCGCCCGGCTCGTCCGCGCCCTCTCGAACCTGCTCGACAACGCGCGGCGGCACACGCCGGCCGGCGGGACCGTCCGCCTCGGGGCGTCGGTCGAGAGCCCGGACGGCGGTGCCGAGGCGGGCCGGGTCGTGCTGACGGTCGCCGACACCGGCGAGGGCATCGCGCCCGACGTGCTGGAGCACGTCTTCGAGCGGTACTACCGCGGCGAGGGCCCGCGGACGCGCGGGACGGGCACCGGGCTGGGCCTCGCCATCGCCCGCGCCGTCGCCGAGGCGCACGGCGGGACGCTCGCCGTCGAGAGCGCCGTGGGGGAGGGGACGGCGTTCCGACTGGCGCTGCCCCGCGGGGGCGACCGCGTACTTTAGGTCCCCCGCCCCCCGTTCGCTCGTCACACCACGCCCGCCCCGATGCGCCTCCGGTTCTCGCCGCTCCTCGCCCTCCTCCTGACCGCGTCGACCCTGCCGCTCGCGCACGCGCAGCCGGCCGACGCCCCGAAGCGGCTCACGCTGGAGACGCTCTTCGCGAGCCCCGAGTTCTACGGCGACGGCTTCCAGGGCGGCCGCTGGGCCGAGTCCGGCGCGAAGCTCCTCTACGTCGACACCGACGACGCCGGCGCCACGAGCCTCGTCGAGCTCGACCTCACGACGGACCAGCGGCGGACGGTCATCGACGGCTCCGACCTCCGGACGCCCGACGGCGAGGGCCTCCTCGAGATCGAGGACTATGAGGCCTCGGCCGACGGCTCCAAGACGCTCCTCTACACCGACTCCGAGCGCGTCTGGCGGCTCAACACGAAGGGCTATTACTACGTCCTCGACAACGAGAGCGGCGCGGTGACGCCGGTGGCCAGCCGCGCAGCCGGCTTCCAGATGTTCGCCAAGTTCGACCCGGCCGCCGAGCGCGTCGCGTTCGTCCGCGACCGGAACCTGTTCGTGGTGGACCTGGAGACGGGCCAGGAGCGGGCGCTGACGACGAACGGCGCCGACGGCGGCGTCATCAACGGGACGTTCGACTGGGTCTACGAGGAGGAGTTCGGCCTCCGCGACGGGTTCCGCTGGAGCCCCGACGGCCGCTACATCGCCTTCTTTCAGCTCGACGAGACGGGCACCCGGGACTTTACGATGACCGACTTCCGGACACTCTACCCGGAGACGACGACGTTCCGCTACCCGAAGGCCGGCGAGACCAACTCCGAGGTCCGCGTCGGCGTGGTCGAGGTGGCGACGGGCGAGACGACGTTCTTCGACACCGACACGTGGTTCGAGGGCGGCGACGAGACCGAGTACATCGCCTCGATGGGCTGGACGCCGGCCCTCGCCGACGGCGCGTCGGACGTGTGGATGCTCCGCCTCAACCGCGACCAGAACCACGCCGACCTCCTCTACGGCGACCCCGAGGCGGGCACGGTCGCCCAGGTCCTCGAGGAGGAGAACGACTCCTACATCGAGGTCGAGACCGGCTTCTCGGACCTCTCGACGGGCACGATCACCTACCTCGACGACGGCGCCCACTTCGTCTGGCGGAGCGACCGCGACGGCTACGGCCACCTCTACCTCTACGAGAACGACGGCACCTTCGTGCGCCAGATCACGTCCGGCGAGTGGGACGTGACCGACTTCCACGGCGTCGACGAGACCGAGGGCGTGGCCTACGTCACGACGACGGCCGAGAGCCCGATCGAGCGGCACCTCTACCGCGTCCCGCTCGACGGCGGCGCGCCCGAGAAGGTCACGACCGGCGCCGGCTGGCACGGCGTCGACCTCAGCCGCGACTACGACTACTTCGTCGACACCTACTCGACGTCGACCACGCCGGCCACGACGACGCTCTACCGGACGACGGGCGACGAGGTCTCCGTCCTCGTCGACAACGCCGCGCTCATCGACCGGCTCGCGGCCTACGACCTCCCCGCGGTGGAGTTCATGACGGTCCCGGCCGCCGACGGCACGCCGCTCAACGCCTACCTCGTCACGCCCCGCGACTTCGACCCGAGTCGCGAGTACCCGCTTCTCATCCACACCTACGGCGGCCCCGGCAGCCAGGAGGTCCGCGACAGCTGGGGCGGGCAGGAGCGGCTCTGG
>CAXRFJ010000252.1:0-2650 GCA_964229475.1 Rubrivirga sp. | reverse complement strand
CGCTCGACGCGCTCCGCCAGCGGGCCGACTACACCGCCGGCGAGCCGGCGTGGTTCACGGTCGAGGTCGACGGCGTGATGACGGCCGCGCGGCGGCGGATCCACGTCCCGCTCGACGCGCTCCGTGAGGCCATGCACGCCTTTGCCGCGGGCGGCTCGCTGGACTACCCGGCCGGCACCTGGATCGTCGGCGAGCACGCGGTCGACGGCGCCGTGGTCGAGACGACCGTCAAGCACCGCCGGGCGGACGGCCACTGGGACTTCGCGGTCTACGGCCCCGACGGCGCCCTCGCGCCCGCGACGCAGACGGAGCCCCGCGCGCTCCGCGTCCCGACGCAGTGCACGGGCTGCCACCTCGGCCGGCGCCTGTTCGAGCCCGAGAAGAGCTTCCCGGCCGAGGCCGGCGACGGCCCGTTCGGCCCGCGCGCGATTTACGTCCCGGACGCCTGGCGGAGCGCCGAGGCCACGGCCCTCTTCGACGAGCACCGCCGCCGCGACGACGGCGTCCTCGGCCTCTACGCCACGCTCTACGCCGGCCGCCTCCTCGCCGCCCGCGACGCCGGCACGCTCGCCGACGACGACCGCCAGCTGCTGGAGCGGCTCGGGCTGTAGAGGGACGGGAGCGACCCGGCGGGTGACCGAGCGGGGTGCCGGTCGCCGCCCCGCGTCCCGATCTTGCCCGGACCCGACCACTCGACCCCCCGCCCGCTTGGCCGCTCGACTCGCCACCGTCCGCCTCGTCAACGCCGTCTTCTACGCCCACCACGGCGTCATGGAGGAGGAGCACCGGATCGGCGGCCGCTACGAGGTCGACGTGGCGATGACGCTCGACGTCCGCGCGGCGGCCGAGGGCGACGACCTCTCCAAGACCGTCGACTACGAGAAGGTCTACGCCCTCGTGCGGGAGGTCGTGACCGGCAACTCGTCGTACCTCATCGAGCGGGTCGCGTGGCGGATCGCCGAGGCCGTGGGCGCGGCGTACCCGGCCGTCGCCGAGGTCGAGGTGACCGTCCGCAAGCCGAACCCGCCGGTCGGCGGGCCGTGCGACCGGGCCGAGGTCGTCGTCCGGCACGCGCCGTGACCGAGGCGTTCGTCGCCCTCGGGTCGAACGTCGGCGACCGGCTGGCGGCGCTCCGCGGCGCCGTCGCGGCCCTCGACGCGCTGGGCCGCACGCGCGTCACGGCCACGAGCGCCGTCTACGAGACCGAGGCCCTCGTCCTGCCCGGCGCCGACCCCCAGCCCGACCACCTCAACGCCGTCGTCGGGCTGTGGACCGGGCTCGGGCCGTTCGCGCTCCTCCGCGCGCTCCACGCCGTCGAGCGCGACCGCGGCCGCGACCCCGACGCGCCGAGGTGGTCGCCCCGCCCGCTCGACCTCGACCTCCTCCTGTTCGGCGACCAGCAGGTCGAGTCGTCGGTCCTCGTCGTCCCGCACCCGGCGCTGGCGGAGCGGCGGTTCGTGCTCGCGCCGCTCGCCGAGGTGGCCGGGCCCGTCGCGGTCCCCGGCCGCGGCCGGACCGTCGACGCCCTGCTCGCGGCGTCCCCCGCCCGCGCGCGCGGCGCGCGGCCGGCGCTCCCGCGCCGCCCGTGACGCCGGGCTGGGTCCAGGCGGGGTGCCACCCCTCGCGGAAGCTCCACTCGGGGTACGGGTGGGGGGCCGTCAGGCCGAGCGCCGTGAGCAGGACCGCGGCCTCCCCGCGGTGGTAGACCATCGGCGCGACGCCGAACCGCCGGAGCGCGTGGCCCCGCGACATCTCCGCCACGACCTCCCCGTTCCGCTCGAGCCGCCACGGCGCCCGGAGGTCGTCCGCGCTCGTCTCCGCCGTGAGGGCGCGGACGGTGGACGCGTTGGCCCGGAAGGTCTCGACGAGGCCCTCGGACGTGTCGAAGTCGGGGAGGTCCGGCTCGAACATGACCTCGACGGCGTCCAGCTCCAGGACCCACCCCATGCGAGCGACGATCCGGACGAGCCGCCGCGCGAGCGTCCGCAGGGTCGCGATGTGGGGGTGCGGCGCCCAGTCGTACTGGTCGGCAGGCAGGACCTGCAGGAGGGTCTCCGTCTGGCGGATCTGGTCGAGGGCCTCCGCCAGGATCGCCGGCTGGGCGGGCTCCGCGGGGGGCGGCGGCTCCGAGGGCGGCGGCTCCGGGGGGCGCGCGGGGCGCCGGGGCGGCTGGGCCGTGGGGTCTGGCGACCAGCGGGCGACGTGGTGGAAGGGGAGACTGGACTGGCCGTTCTCCAGCGCCCAGGAGGCGCCCGAGGGCCAGTCGTCGGTGTGCGAGACCTCGAAGTAGGCCGCGTGGTCCACACCGGCGTGGGTCAGGACCCGGACGTGCTGTCCCTGACGGGGGACGCGGGAGGTCGCGTCGAACCAGACGGGAGCCAAGAGGATGGAATGAGGGGAGCGAGAAGACTTCAGGATACTGCGTCCTCAGGCCGCCCGCAGGGGGCTGACAGGAGGGGCGTCACCGAGAGGGGCCGACGTTGCCCCCACGCGACGCGATCTTGCACCTCCCCCTCCGTGACGCCATGCCCGCCCCCACGCTCCCCGCCCACCTCGGATACGTCGCCGTCGAGGGCGTCATCGGCGCCGGCAAGACGACGCTCGCGCGGATGCTGGCCGAGCGGGCCGGCGGGAAGCTCGTCGAGGAGGA
>CAXRFJ010000251.1:0-4284 GCA_964229475.1 Rubrivirga sp. | reverse complement strand
CGCGCCGCCGCTCGGTTGTGAGCCCCGAGCGGCGACGCGCACGTCGTCCCCCTCCCCGGAGCCCGCCCCGCCGGCGTTACAGCCGGCGTCCACGCCATCCCCGGCGTCGGCCGGCGCGGCGGGCTCCTCGGGGGGCGGTGTGTCCGCGGACACGTCGGTCGGGGTCGCCGGGAGCTTGCCCCTGGCCCGCGCGATCTCGTCGTACTTCTTGACGAGCGTCGGCAGCACCATCGCCCGGAGGTGGCGGCGCCAGTGGGCGTCCGGCATCGGGGCGACCTCGCGGAGGCGGCCGTTCGCCGGGCTCGTCGACCACCGCATCCAGGTATCGCCGAGGTGGTCGAGGACCTCGTCGAGCTGGCCGTCGGTGAGCTGGACGGCCGCGCGGAGGTTGGCCACGGCCCGGAGGACGGCGCGAGTGTGGACCTGCTGGGCCGGCTTCCGCCGGTCCTCCCCGACGTGGTGCTTGTCGAGCCGGACGAACCCGTGGAGGGCGTAGCGGGCGCGGGTCTCCTCGAGCTGCTTGATCGTCATCCCGTCGACGTGGGCCCACTCCTCGGGGAGCACGGGGCGGGGCCACGGCGCCCCCTCCCCCGCCGTCTCGCTGAGGCCGGCCGCCTCGGGGGCGACGTCGGCAAGCGGGCCGCAGTCCCCCGGGTAGTCCTCCGGCAGACGTGTCCGGCGCTCGCCCTGGTCGAACGGCTCCTTGCCGAGGGCCTCGGCCGCGCGCTTGAGCCCGGCCCCGCCGTCGTCGTAGCCGTCCTCCTGATCAAGTACCGGATCGGCCGTTTCGGGCTCGTCACGCGCGATCTCGGGCGCAGGCGGCGCGTCCTGCTCGTCCTTGTCAAGTACCGCGTCGTCGAACATCGCCGGCTCCCGCTGGCGGCGCAGCGTGAGCGCCCGCGTCTCGACCTCGGCGACGAACGCCTCGACCTCGTCGCGGAGGTCGGCCGCGCTGTCGTACTCGACGGCGGCCGCGGCGAGGGCCGAGAGCGACGTGAGCCGGTTCCAGACCGAGCGGTACGCCTCGCGGTTGTCGGCCGCGACCTGGAACGCCTTGACGAGCGCCCGGGCCTTCGACTCGCTCACCTCGCCCCTTCGCATCCGGGCGAGGACCCAGTGCCCGACGCCGCGGAACGGGCCCTCGTGGAACGTCTGGAACCACCGGAGGATGTTCGAGATCGTCGTCCGGTCGAGACCGAGCGCCTCGGCCGCCTCGGCGTGGGTCCAGTTGTGGCGGACGCCGCGGTCGTAGATGGCGCGGGCCCGGTCCACCGGGTCGAGGTCGCGGCGCCGCTCGTTCTCCTCCCACGCCAGGCGCTCCATGGCGTCGTCGGTCATCGGCCTGAGCTCGACCGGCATGCACCCGGGCGGGCAGCCGTGGACGCCGTCGGCGCGGGCGACGAGGTCCTCGCCCCGGCGGTCCCAGATGGCGCGCCAGGCCCGGGCGCGGGTGTGGCCGTAGGCGAGTTGGACGGTGAACCCGCTCTGGGCGCCGAGGCGGACCGAGTCCCAGTCGATCGCGCCGGCCTTCTCGGCGGGGACGACCGCGCCGATCCCGTTGAGGACCCGGCCGACCGGCGTCTGGAGCTGGCCGTCGCGCTCGATCGAGTCGGCGAGCTCGACCACGGCCTCGGGATCGTAGTGCGCCCGGGTCTGAAAGGGCGAGTCGAGGACTCGGTCGAGGGGGACGAATACGGGCATGACGGTTCTGGGCTAGACGAAGACGGGCGTGTCGATCGGGGCGCGGCGGTCGGCCATCTCGCGCCAGTCCACCCTCCCCAGGCGGACGTCGGCCTCGGCGGCCGTGATGACCTCGACGGCGAAGGGGAGCGCCGCGCCGTCGCCGGACGGCGCCGTCGCGACCTCCGCCGCCCCGGCCGCCTCACCCGTCGCGGCCGGGGCGGGGAGGCGCTCACCCTTCCCCAGGGTGTCGGGTGTGCCCGCCTCGGCGTCGAGGCGGGCGGGGTGGGTCAGGGTGACGACGAACCCGAGCTCCTCCAGGAGCGAGACGAGCGCGTCGTCGACGCGGTAGAGGAAGGCGTTCCCGTGCCCCTTCCGGCGGAGCGGGAGGAGCGCGCGGCTGGCCCGGTTGTTCGCGGCCGGGCCCATCCCGAGCGCGGCGAGGACCTCGCCCTGGAGCAGGACGGCGCCCCGCTCGAGCGCGACCGCGCGGCCGTGCCAGGGCGCGCGCTTCGGGGCCGGCGTCGTCCACCGGGCCGGGTCGGCGGAGCCCCAGACCTCGCCGGCGTAGGCGAGCGTCCTCGGCGTGACGGCCACGCTCAGCCGGGCCCGCCCCTTCGCGCCGGCCGGGAGGAACCCGGTCCCCTTGTCGACGCGGCCCTTGTGGGCGGCCTGGCGGACCGCGTTCGGGGTCACGCCCCACCGCTCGGCGGCGTCCTCGACCGTGAGGCACTCGTGGCCGTCGGCCGTCGGCGGCGGCGACGTCGGGAGGACCTGGCGGACGCGGACGCGCTTCTTCGGCTTCCGCTCCGCGACCGGCTCCGCCCGCCTCGGGGCCGAGGCGGAGGGGGCCGGCGCGGCCTTCCGGCGCGTCGGCCGCTTCACGCGCTTCGGCTTCGCGGGCCGCCGCTTCGTCTCCGGCTTGGCCTCGGTGGCCACGGGCGCCCCGGCCGGCGCGTACTCGACGACGTCGCCGCGGCGGCGCGTCTCGACGAGCCAGCCCTCCGCGACGGCGTGGTCGAGCGCGTCGCGGCCGTAGCGGCCGGAGACCTGGCCCGACGGCATCCGGCGCTCGACGTCGCCGTTCGCGGCGAGCCGGACGGTCCACCCGGGCTTGAGGTTCTGGAGCGGGGCCGCGCGCTGGTCGGCCGGCTTCCCCTCGGCGGTCCACATGGGGGCGTAGTCGATCACGAGTCCTGGGGCTGGGCGGCCTCCTCGGCCGCGGCGGTGAAGAGCTGGCGGGCGATCCGGGCGACGGCCGGCCGGACGGACGGGTCGGAGTCGCCGGGCCACGTGCCGGGCCACTGGCGCCTCGCCCTCCGCGTCGCCGAGGTGAGCAGCCGGCTCCGCTCCGGCGGGGCGAGCTCGGCGATGGCCGCGTCGACCTCGGCGTCCTCGCGGGACCGCTCGACCGACGGCGGCACCGAGGCGGGCGCGGCAGGCGGGCCCTCGTAGCCGGGCAGGTCGGAGCGGACGATGTCGCGGATCTGATCCGGGCTCAGACGCTGGGGCGGGTCGTCGGCCATCCGGGCGAGGACGGCGTTCCCGTTCACGCCGCGGTCGGCCCGGACCGGCTCCATCCTCTCGACGAACACACGGCCCTCCCCCCCGCCGGAATCGCGCTCGGCCGGCCCTCCGCCCTCACTGGTTGACGTAAGGGGTCTTGGATTCCCTGACCGGATTCCCTGACCGGATTCTTCCTTAGTAGGGGGTGTGGGGGAATCCGCCTGGGGGGCGGATTGTTTGCCGCCTGGGGGGCGGATTGTCTCCGCCTGGGAGGCGGATTTTTTGTCCTCAGACTCGGAGTTGTCCGCCTGGGGGGCGGATTGTTTCCCGCCTGAGGGGCGGATTTCTCGGGCCGTCACGGGTCCTGTCTCGGACCCGATCGTGCACCGGAGGTAGTGGACGCGGGCGTCGTCCTCGGTCGGGCCGAGGTCCTCGATCCAGCCCCACGCCTTGAGCGTCTTGAGCTGCTTCTCGACCGCGTTCCTCGACTTGTTGCAGAGCGAGGCGTAGTGGTCCATCCCCGCCCACGCGGCCGGAACGTCGTCGCCGGCCTGGCCGCTCTGGACCTTCCGGACGGCCTGCCACACGAGCTTCGCCGAGTCCGGTAGCTCGGAGCGGAGAAGCTCGTCGGGCGCGCGGTGGGGCGCCTTATAGAGACCGGGGGCGACGTGGGGGGGCGGTGCGGCCACGAGGGCGAGGCTGAGGATGAGAGAGAGCACGGGGTCAGCTGGCGAAGCGCTCGGCCTGGGCGCGGCAGGCGTCCATGAGCCGGGAGCGGAGCGGCTCGGGCCAGCCGTCGCGGGCCTCCTCGAACCACCGCTTCACGGTCTCGCGGTCGGCCGTGTCGACGGTCTCGAGCCGCTCGGCCAGCGTGTCGGCCAGCTCGTCGGGGTGCGGGAGCTCGACGGCCTCGGCGTCCTCGGCCGGCGCCCGGCGCTCGCGCTCAAGCGCCTCCTCCCCCTCGTAGAGCTCCTTGCCCGGGAAGTCGAGCCGGCCCTCGGCCACGCGGCGGCGGCGCTCCACGCCCTCCTCGCGCTGCTCACGCTGGCGACCCGCCCCGCCGCCGCGCCGAGGCGGACGGGCCCGCTCCGCGACGAC
>CAXRFJ010000250.1:0-6208 GCA_964229475.1 Rubrivirga sp. | reverse complement strand
CCGGCCTACTCGTCGGGGTCGGGCAGGACGATGCCGCCGCGGCCGTTCGCGTCGCCGGGCTCGAGGTCGAGGACCGTGTCGAACGGGAGCGTCTCGACGTTGACGACCTCCAGCGACGCGCTGTCGAGCGTGAGCGCGACGCGGGCGCCCTCGGTCAGGCTGTCGAGGAGGGCCGGCGTGTAGAGGCGGAGGGCCATCTGCATGGCCGGCATCCGATCCGGGATCGCCTCGTGGTTCACGAGCATCGCCTGGCCCCCGTACATCGGCTGGATGTAGACGGCGCGGACGACGATCCGCGCCGGCGGCGGGTCGGCGGGCGGCGCGTCGGCGCAGGCGGCGAGCGCGACGAGGAGGACGAGGAATCGCATGGGCGGGCGCGAGGCGGGCGGCGTGCACGCGCCGCGTCTCGTCCGGTTCTCCGCGCGGCCGCCCAGGCGGCGGTCTCCGACGGATCCGCGCGGGCTAGTCGGTCTCCACGAACGACGACCCGTCCGGGTTGACGCGGTACTCGAACGTGTAGACGCCGCCCTCCGAGGCCGCGTCGATCGCGCCGACGTCGGGCGCGCCGCGGTAGTAGCTCACGAAGCGGACCTTCGCGTAGCCCTGCCCATTCCCGAGGCGGAGCAGAAGCGTCCGCCCCGCGATGGGGACCACGGCCGTGCCGCCGCCGGGCAGCGCCAGCGTCTCGAACCACCCGTCGCCCGGGGCCGGGCAGACGGCGCGGAACGCCCCGACCGGGCACGGCGATTCGCCGTCGCGGCGGTACACGTAGTCGTCGTCGAGCGCGTCGGCGACGTCGTCGAACGGCACGTCGACCATCACGCCGACGCCGGCGCCGGGGCCGCTCGACCCGCCGTTGAGCAGGACCTCCGTGCCGCGGAAGCCGAGGTCCCACCGCGTCGTCGCCGAGTCGGAGGCCGGGACGACCTGGGGCGCGAAGGTCGAGTCCTCCGTGGGCCGGCCGAGCGAGAACAGGACGACGTCGGCCCCGTCGCCGGCCTCGACGTCGGTCGCGGCGCCGTCGTAGGGCTCGGCGTCGAAGGCGCCCGACCCGCAGGCCCCGCACGCGAGGACGAGGGCGACGAGAAGCGAGAGACGAGGCATGGCGGCGGGAGGGGGAGCGGGGAAGCTAGATCCGCCGCGGGCGCGAGCGGCGGGCGTTCCGGCGCGGCCCGCTCCGCCTCGGCGCCGAGGCGGGGCGGGCGGGCGCCGGCAGGCGGGGCGCTATCTCCCGAACTCGCGGGAGAGCCGCTCGACGTAGGCCGCCCACAGCGCACGGAAGTCGGCGGCCTCGGCCTCGACGTGGCCGCAGTCGCCGCAGACCGACAGCTTGAGGTCCGTCCGGACGGGCCCCTTCATCATCACGGCGTCGGGCTTCTTGTAGACCCCGACGGACAGCTTCGCCGCCCCGTAGCCCTCGGCGTAGAAGAACGCGTCGGGGATGAGCGCGTCGGAGTCGCAGCGCGGGCAGCGGGGCGAGATGGACGGGTCGGTCTCGGGCATCAGAGGACGGCGGTGCGGAACGTGTCGTCGGCGCGGACGGACCGCGCGAACGCGGCCAGGAGGGCGACCGTGTGCTCGACGTCGCCGAGGTCGACGGTCTCGACCGTCGAGTGCATGTAGCGCATGGGGATCGAGACGAGCGCGCTCGGGACGCCGCGCCGCGACGTGAAGATGACGTCGGTGTCGGTCCCGGAGTACCGGGACGAGGACTCGTGCTGGAGCGGGATGTCGTTCGCCTCGGCCACCTCGATGAGCCGCTCGACCACGGCCGGGTGGTTGACGGTCCCGTGCGTGACCGTGGGGCCGCCGCCCAGCGTGACCTCCCCGTGCTTGGCCTTCTCGATGCCGGGCGAGTCCGTCGCGTGCGTCACGTCGAGGACCACGGCCACGTCGGGCTCGATGGCGTAGGCGGCCATCTTGGCCCCGTTCCCGCCGATCTCCTCCTGCACCGCGTTGAGCGCGGTGACCGTCGCCGCGTGCTTCTTCCCCCGCTTGAGCTCGCCGAGCACCTGCGTGAGGACGAACCCGCCGAGCCGGTTGTCCAGCGCGCGGCCGGTCACGCGCGTGTCGGTCAGCATCTCGACCGCGTCGGCGTAGACGGCGGGGTGCCCGACGCGGAGGCCCAGCTCGGCGACCTCCTCCCGCGAGCTCGCGCCGACGTCGACGAACAGCTCCTCGACCTTCGGGACCTTCTCGTCCGAGCTCCGGTCGCGGAGGTGGATCGCCGTGTTGCCGAGCACGCCCGGCACGGGCCCCTTCGAGCCCATGAACACGAGCCGCCGCGCCCGCGCGATGGCGTGGTCGCTCCCGCCGATCCGGTCGACGCGGAGGAAGCCGTCGTCGGAGACGTACTTGATGGCGAAGCCGATCTCGTCGGCGTGGGCCTCCAGCAGGACGGTCGGGGCCGACGTCTTGCCGTCGCGGACGGCCCACGCGTTGCCGTAGGCGTCGCTCTCGACGCGGTCGGCGCGGTCGGCGGCACGGGCGGCCCAGAGCCGCTGGCCCGGCGCCTCGTAGCCCGTCGGCGACGGCGTGCGGAGGAGGTCGAAGAGGAAGGCGCGGTCGTCGTCGGTGATCGGCATGAGCGAAGAGTCTGGGGCGGATCGGAACGTGGCAGGTGCCGGACGAGGTTTCGGGCGGGCCCAGAGACGGGAGGTGGGTCGAGGCGTCCCCCCTCCTCCGATGAGGAGGGGGACAACCAGAGGTCGGCGCAGCCAGGGGGTGGTCCCGGTCGAGCGCCCATCGCAGGAAGGACCACCCCGCCTGCCGGCACCCCTCCTCATCCGAGGAGGGGACCTCGTTGGCCGGCGCGGTCGCCCGGCCGGCCTCGGCGGCCCTCCGGACCCACTCGCCGAGGCGGGCGGGGCTACGCCAGCCGGAGGCCGACGACGCTCTCGACGTGGTGCGTGTGGGGGAACATGTCGACGGGCTGGACGGCCTCGATCGTGTAGGCCGCGGCCTCCTGGAGCATCGCGAGGTCGCGCGCCTGCGTCTGCGGGTTGCAGCTCACGTAGACGATCCGCTCCGGCCGGAGGTGGGCGATCTGGCCGACCACCTTCGGGTGCATCCCCGCCCGCGGCGGGTCCACGATGAGGACGTCCGGCCGGCCGTGCGCCTCGACCAGCTCCGGCTTGAACAGCTCCAGCATGTCGCCGGCCACGAACGTGCAGTTCTCGACCCCGTTCGCCTCGGCGCTCGCGCGGGCGTTCTCGACGGCCTCCTCGACGAGCTCCACCCCGACGACCTTTTTGACCGCGTCGGCGACGAACAGCGAGATCGTGCCGGCGCCGCAGTAGAGGTCGTAGACCACGTCGCTGGGCCGGAGGTTGGCGAACTCGCGGGCGACGGCGTAGAGCCCCTCGGCCGCGACCGTGTTGGTCTGGAAAAAGGCGTTCGACGCGATCTCGAACGTGTGCGGCCCGATCCGGTCGCGGATCAGCCCGGGCCCGAACACGGTGTGGACGGCCTCGCCGAACGCCGTCTGCGCCACGCCCGAGTTGATCGTGTTGACGAGCGTCGTGGCCTCGGGGAACTCGGCCCGGAGCCAGTCGGCGAAGGCGGCCATCCGCGCCTCGTCGTGGTGCGACGTCACAAGGTTGACCATCCGGTCCTCGGTGTGGGCCGACTGGCGGATGGCGAGGATCCGGAGGTAGCCGGTGTGCTCGCGCGGGTGCCACGGCGTCCACCCGTGCTCCTTGGCGAAGGCGCGGACGCCGTTGACGAGGCGGGCGCTCCACTCGCTCTGGAGGTAGCACGCCTTGAGGTCGAGGACCTTGTCGAACCGGCCCGGCACGTGGAGGCCGAGCGCGAAGTCGGTGTCGAGCTCCTCCCCCGTCGCGATCTCCCAGTCCGTCAGCCAGCGCATGGCGGAAAAGGAGAACTCCATCTTGTTGCGGTAGAAGAAGACGCCGCCCGAGCCGTCGTAGTCGCCGGCCCCGAGCGGCGGGCGGACGTCGGCCGCGCCCAGGTCGAGGCGGGCGCGGGTGAGCGCCGAGACGGCCTGCTCGCCCTTCATCGCCAGCTGCGCCGGGTACTCGACGTGCTGCCACTTGCAGCCGCCGCACGCCGCGGCGTACTCGCAGCGCGGCGTCGTCCGGAGGTCGCTCGCCTCCAGGACCTCCAGGAGGCGGGCCTCGGCGAACCCCCGCTTCCGCTTGAACACGCGGGCGCGGACGCGGTCGCCGGGCACGGCGCCGGCCACGAACACGACGAACCCGCCGTCGCCCTCGCCGACGCGGGCGAGGCTCTTGCCGCGGTCGGCGAAGGCCTCCAGCGTGAGCTCGACCTCGCGGCCGCGCTTGAGGTCGGAGGGGGCGAGCGGGTCGGTCGGCATCGGTCGTCGGGCGAGTTCAGTCGCTCAAGATGCCGACGGGGCCGCCGCGCGCGGGTGAGGAATGGAGGAGTCCGCCCGCCTCGGCGGCGGCCCGGGGAGGGTGGACCGGCCTTTGCGACGGAGGGCCGTGGCTCTCCCCTGCCACCCTCGCGCCCGCGGTGATTACCAAATCGCCCGGGGCGCTCCGAAACGCCCGCCGTGTCCGCCGACGACTCCCCCCTCCCGATCTGGATCTACCGGCTGCTGCTGTTCGTGGGCGGCGCGGCGCTCGTCGCCATCGGGTGGACGTACCAGGTCGAGGGCTCGCCCGCGATCGACCCCCTCGCGGGCCGGCTCGCGATCGGCCTCTCCGCCCTCTCGCTCGGCACGCTCACGTTCACGAGCGCGACGATCCGGAGCAAGGCCTACGTCCTCGTCTACGGCCTCTTCCTCGTCGTCTCGGCGTGGCAGATCTACGTCGCCACCGTCGGCGGGCTCACGCCGACGGCCGCCTTCGGCGTGCTCCTCGTGTTCCTGGGGTGCTCGGCCGGGATCCAGACGTCGCGGTGGCTGGCGACCTATACGGTCCTGTTCGTCGGGACGATGGCGCTCGCGGCGTACACGCTCGACGAGCCGGGCGTGCCGCGCGGGGCGTTCCTGGCGACGCTCTCGGCGCTCGGCGCGCTCGGCGTGTTCGTGACGCGGGCCCGCGAGGAGACGCTCCAGACCGTCCACGACGCCAAGGAGGAGGCGCTCGACGCGGCCCGCGCCAAGTCGGAGTTCCTGGCCGCGATGAGCCACGAGATCCGGACGCCGCTCAACGGCGTGATCGGGATGACCGACGTGCTCGCCGCCACGCCGCTCTCGCCCGACCAGCTCGACTACGTCTCGACGATCCAGGCCTCGGGCCGCGCGCTCCTCGGCGTGATCAACGACGTCCTCGACTTCTCGAAGATCGAGGCCGGCCGCCTCGACCTCGAGGCCGAGCCCGTCGCCCTCCGCCCGCTCGTCGACGACGCGATCGCGGTCGTGGCCCAGACGGCCACGCAGCGCGGCGTCGAGGTCGTCTGCCACGTCGAGCCCGACGTGCCCCAGTCCGTCCTCGGCGACGGGGCCCGGCTCCGCCAGATCGCGCTCAACCTCCTCTCCAACGCCGTCAAGTTCACCGAGGCCGGCACGGTCGCGCTCCGGCTCGACGCCCGGCCCCAGCGCGGCACGCTCGTCGAGCTCCGGCTCCGCGTGGCCGACACCGGCATCGGCATCCCGGCCGAGCACCTCGGGGCGCTCTTCGACTCGTTCACCCAGGTCGACGCGTCGACGACGCGGCGCTTCGGGGGCACGGGCCTCGGGCTGGCCATCACGAAGCGGCTGGCGGAGCGGATGGGCGGGACCGTGACCGTCGAGAGCGAGGTCGGCGTCGGGTCCACGTTCGAGGTCCGGATCCCGCTGCCGGAGGTCGACGGCCCGCCGACGACGCCGCTCACGCCGGCCGGCGCCGTGCTCCTCGTCGTCGAGCCGCACACGGCGGCCCGCGACGCCGTCGCGGCGCTCGCCGAGGGCCACGGGCTCGGCGTCGCCGCGTTCGCCACGCCCGACGCCGCGGCCGACTGGCTCGCCGGCGGCGGGCGCTACGACCTCGCCGCGCTCGCGCTCAACCCCCAGGACAGCACGGGGCAGGCCGAGGCCAACGGGGCCTTCGGCTTCGCCGACCGGCTCCGCATGGACCCGGCCCTCGGGGGGCTCCCGCTCCTCCTGCTCGCCCCGCTCGGCAGCGCCGTCGTGGCGTCCGGCGTGTTCGACGCGGTCCTCACGAAGCCCGTCCGCGCCGACCGGTTCGCCGACGTCGTGTCGCGTCTGGTCGGGAGCCAGCGGCCCGCGCGGAAGCCGCTCGCG
>CAXRFJ010000249.1:0-5517 GCA_964229475.1 Rubrivirga sp. | reverse complement strand
GGTCGGCGTCGCGATGGCGTCGCCCTGGAAGTACCGGGCGTCGGCGCCCTTCCCGCGCGACTCGTCGAGCTCGGCCCGGAGCGCGTCGCTCGTCGCCGTGAGGTTCGACGCCTTCGCCGCGGCGGCGAGCGCCTCGGCCTTCGCGTCGTCCAGCGCCTCGGCGTCGAGGACGTTCCCGTTCGCGTCGACGACGTTCCCCGTCGCGAGGTCGAGGCGGGCGACCCCGCCGGGGACGCCGAGGTACTCGGTCGTCAGGTGGATCTTCGCCCCGGGGTACGGCGGGTCCGGGATCGGGAGGAACTCAGGCATCGGTCTCGGTCGTGGGTGGGGGTTCTGGCCGGTCGGTAGGCGCCTCGGCCGGGCGGAGCGAGCCGACGAACTCGCGGAGCCGGCCCTCGGCCAGCGCGCGGAGGTCGTGGTCGTCGGCGCTCGCAGGCGCCCTCCGGGCCATCCCAGCGAGGAGGTCGAGGGCCGACTCGAGGTCGGCCCGGTAGAGGTCGGCGGGCGTGGGGGCGGGCATGGCTACGGGACGAGGGTGAGGACCTGGACGCCGTTGACCGTCGTGAGCGCGAGCCGGCCGGAGAACCCGGAGGCGGAGACGACGATGTCCTCGCCGGTCGTCAGCTCGACGCCGCCCTCGCCGATCAGCTTGGCCACGCCGGGCGTCTCGACGGTCACGGACGAGCCGAGGAGGCTGAGGAGCGAGCCGATCGATCGGACCTGGTCGGACCGGACCTCGCCCTCGGCACGGACGTCGTTCGACGACGTGAGGCTCGTGACGTCGACCGCGCTGAACTGCGGCGAGACGGCGAACTCGACGGCCTTCTGGAACCGGATCTTCTGGTCGAAGCTGTACTGGCCCGACGCGTTGGGCCCCGAGAACGTGCAGACGGCGCCGGCCGAGCCGACCCGGAGGAGGCCCTCGACGCGGAGGTCGTTCGTGATCCGCTGCGGGATGTCGACGAGGAACGTCGTCCCGCCCGCGCCCTGGACGTGGACGTTCCCGTCGTCGGAGGAGAGGACGAGGTCGAGGAACGGCTGGATCGCGACGCCGGCCTGCGTCGTGATGTCCACGGCCTTCGTCCCGCCCGTCAGTCGGAACTTGTCGTCGGTCAGGATCGTGGCCGACCCGACGTGGACGACGCCGTCTTCGATGAGGACGTCGCCGGCCTCGAAGGCCCCGATGATCTTCGTGATCCCGGCCGCGAGCGTGATCGCGCCGGGGACGAGCTGGAAGTACGTGTTGCTCCCGCCCGTCTCGATCGAGAGGATGATCTCGTCGGCCTGGAGCTGGAAGTTGGCGACGATCTGGCGCGGCGTGAGCGAGACGACGGCGCCGGCCGTGAGCCCGGCCGTCGTCTTGTCGACGACGTTGACGTCGACCGTCCCCGAGGTGGCGTCGTACTTGCTCCCGACGACCTCGTACGTCTCGACGTCGTCGTTGTCGTTGACGACCGAGACGACGTTCCCGCCGTAGAGCGGGAGGTCGAGGTTCGAGAGCCGGAGGCTCCCGACGGTCGAGCCGTCGGCGTACGACAGGTCGAGGCTCGCGACCGGCGTCGTCTGGTTCAGCGTGCTCGTGACCGTCGCCTCGATCGCGTCGGCGAGGATCCGGAGGATGGCCACCGACGAGGCGACGGGGAGGAGGACCGGCGAGCCCGTCGCGGCGACCGGCGAGGCCGGCTGGATCGAGATCGACTCGTCGCCGGCGTTCGCCGAGGCGGACACGGTCACGGTCGTCTGGGTCCCCGTGCCCACGTCGTAGAGGACGAGCGCGACGTCCTCCTTGACGGCCGTCGCGGCCTCGGCCGAGAGGGCCTCGACGGCGATCGACGTCACGCTCGTCCCCGTCAGGTCCTCCGTCACCGTCGTCAGGGCCGTCGCCGCGGCGAGGTCGCCGAGGAGCGCGCGCGCGGCCGAGAGCGTGATCCCGTTCGCGGCCAGCTCGAGCCGGGCGATCAGCGTGAGGAGCGAGTAGCTCACGGGCGTCTCGGCCTCGGCCCCGCCCGGGACCGTCACGGCGTTGACGGCCACCGCGACCGGCGTCTCGCTCGGCTCGACCTCGGCGGCGACCGTCGCGCTTACCGTCGTCCCGTCCGCGCTCTCGAACACGAGGACGTCGCCCGGCGAGACCGGCGCCGTGAGCGCGTCGAGCGGGAGCGACGTGACCGAGCCGTCGGCGAGCGCGGTGGCCAGCCGGCCCACGACGAACGACCCGCCGCCCGACTGGGCCACCTGCGCGGCGATCTGGTTGACCTTGACGAGGAGGTCCGACGAGAGGACCGAGAGCGGGAGGAGGACCTGGGTCCCGGCCGGGAGGTCGAGCTCCGGGGGCTCGCCCACGAGTTCCTCGGCGCCCGCCGACCCGGCCTCGGCGACGACGATCTGGACGAGGCCGGCCTCGTCGGCGCCGGCCCCGTCGTCGCCGGCCGCCGCGGGCCGACGGAGGTAGAGCGTCCGCCCGAGCCCGACCGACTGCGTGAGCGGCTCGACGGGGAGGAGCGCGACGGACGCGCCGGACACGGCCTCGGAGAGCGTCGTGAGCGTGAGCGCCCGGCCGACCGTCGCGTCGAGGTCCGTCTTCCGGGCCCGGAGCGCGACCTCGCCGGCGACGACCTCGAGGGCCGTCTCGATCTCGGAGATCGAGAGCCCCTGCTGGGTCGTGAGCTTGTGGAGCACGGTCATCGCCCCGGGCGCGCGGAGGAAGACCGAGTGGTAGAGGTCGCCGCCGACGACGTCCTCGATCTCGACGACGCCGATGCCGCCCTGGGCCGCCTCGATGACGTACTCGAGGAGCTGGCGCATCTCGGCCGTGATCGTCGCGCCTTTCGCCTCGAGCTCGGCGACGAACCGGTCGAGGAGCGCGTCGAGGCCGCGCTTGGAGGGGACTTCGAGGGTGCCGTTGTTCGTGGCCATGGTTATTCGTCGTCGGAGCGGATGATTTGGACGAGCCCGCCCTTCCGGCGCGGGCCGATCGCGCGCTGCGGGAGCGTGACGTCGTAGACGTGGTCGCCGTCGGGGTCCTCGGCCGACGAGCCCGCGAACGTGACGAGCCGGTCGGTGTCGGCGTCGACGGGCCGGTCCTTGATCCCGACCACGCCGGCCAGCTGGTGGAGCGGGATCGCCGAGCCGTCGCGGCGGCGCGTCGTGAGGGCCGGCGCGGCGATGGTCCCCTCGCCGATGATGGAGACGCGGACCGAGTAGGTCCCGCGCGGGAGCCGCGTCACGACGTCGGCCGTCTGGCCCGGCGCGCCGAAGGCCCGCTCGGTCACGACGTTGCCCGCGCTCGCGCCCGAGGCCCGGAGCGGCTCGATCCGGAGCTTGACGCCGTCCACGCTCGGGCCCTGGGGCACGTAGCCCGTCCGGTCGGCGTCGGCGACGACCTCCACGGAGAGGCACAGGCCGAGCCCCTCGGCGGGGAGGACGACCTCGGCCGAGACCTCGGCGTCGCCGGTCAGGACGACGTTGGGCCGGCCGAGGATGTCGGTCGACCACGTCACGGTGCCCGAGCCCGGCGCCTCGGCCCAGCCCCCGCCGTCTTCGAACGCGAACCGCGAGAGGAGGTCGGGCGAGTGCGTCACGTCGGCGTCGAACCGCTCCGTGTGGAGGACGAAGTTGGCCCCGGAGAGCGCGGCGGGCGCGGGCCCGACGACGGCCGTCTCGGCGGGCACGGCCTCGTCCCACAGGACGTGCCGGCCCGTCGTCGCGGCCAGGAGCGCCGCCCGGACCTCGACGCCGGCCTCGGCCCACCCGTCAAGGATCTGGACGGCGTCGGCGGCCACCACGTCGAGCGCGAGCGCCCGCGTCCGGCGGACGGCCCGGCGCGCGCCCGACCCGAGCGTCTCCCTTTCGGTGTCGTCGACGACGCCGGCCGGCCGGGCCATCGTCGTCGACACGTACTCCTTCGTGTCGGGCCGCCACACGACGAGCCGGCCGAACCCGCCGCGGAGGACCCAGGCGAGGGCGGGGCGCGACGTCCGGACGAAGTACGAGGTGCTCACGGCGCGGCCCCCCCGGGCAGGACGGTGGCGAGTTGGACCGAGCACCCGCCGCCGGCGCCGTCGGCCGGGGCGAGCGTGACCCCGACGACGTGGCACGGGCCGACGCCGTCGAGGTCGACCGTGTCGGCCGGGGAGAGGAGCCCGTCGACGGCGACGAACGCCGGGACCGGGCCGGGGGGCGCCTCCTGCGCGGCCCGCTCGTACGCCTGAGCGTAGGGGGCCGACGGGAACGCGCCGTTGACCGGCGAGCCCGCCCCGGTCTCGGCCGCCGCGTCGCTCCGCCAGCGGGGCACGGGCTCCCACGAGTCGCCGTCGTAGTACTCGAGCCGGTGGAGGCTCGGGACCTCGACGGCCCGACCACGGAACCCGGCCGATACCGTCAGCGCGATGGAGAGGACCGGGTCGCCCGTCGTCGCGTCGACGTAGCGGACGCGGACGACGAACGGGAGCCCGTCCGAGTCGCCCTCCGCGATCGCGTAGACGTCGCCCTCGGCGTAGCCCGAGGTCCCCGAGATCGGGGCGAACACGGCCCCGTCGGTCAACAGGACGTGGCCCGGCGTCGTCGTCCAGGTGTAGTCGCCGCCGTCCTCGGTGAGGTAGAGCGCGGGCTGTCCGGGCCGGTCGAGGCGGAGCCCCACGCGGGCCCGGTCGAGCCCGGTCCCCGTGAGCTCGACGTCGAGGCCGGCCGAGTCGGTCGGCCGGAACTTCCCCACGGGCGCCTCGGCCGTCTCGCCCTCGTCCGTGTCGAACGTGACCGAGACGTCGACGCCGCCGGTCTTCATCGTCACGGTCCGGAGCGGGTCGAGGTCGCCCGCGTCGCCGTCCTCCGCGAACGTCCCGCCCGCGCCGAGCGCGCCCGTGGGCGGCGCGGGCGCCGTGTCGCGGCCGACGCCCTCGCCCCACGCGACGGGCTCGACGAGCGCCGGCGCGGCGCCGGCCGGGCAGAGCGGGCGCGCCCGGGCCGTGAGCGCGACGGTCGGGACGCGCTCGGTGCCCCAGTCGCCGTCGGGGTCGCCACCCGGGACGAGGGCCCACGCCTCGGGCCGGGGGTCGAGCGAGAGCGTCGACGTGAACGCGAGGCACAGGGCGTCGGCCGCCTCGCCGGCCCCGGTCCCCTCGAGCCCGCCGAAGGCGTCGTCCGCGGCCGGGTCGTCCTCGTCGGCGATCACGGCGAACCGGACGAGCCGGGGGTCTCGGAACTCGCCGCCGTCGTCGGTCACGGCGAGCGGGGCGCCCGTCGCGTCGGCCGGCCACACGGGCACGTCGACCCGGAGCGGGTAGCCGCCGAGGTCGGCCGCGTCGAGGAGCGCGCGGGCGTAGCCGGCGAGCGTGGCCTGCGAGGTCGGTGGGCCGTCGGCGTCGCCGAGCCGGTCGAGCCCGCACCGGCCGCGGACCGTGACGGGCCGCTCGGCGGCGACGGCCGAGGGCTGGCGGTTGAGCGGGCCGGCGTCGGTCACGGAGAACCGCCAGCGGAGCCGGCCCGACAGGGGGAGGCCGGCGGCGGCGAGCCCGGCCG
>CAXRFJ010000248.1:0-8910 GCA_964229475.1 Rubrivirga sp. | reverse complement strand
GCCCGGCTCCAAGACGCCGTCGGCCGCGCCGTCGAGGACACGGACGCCCGCGTGCCCGAGGTCGAGAGCGACGCGCACCTCCCCCTCGCCGAGGTCTCGCCGCGGTTCTGGAGCGTGCTCAAGCAGTTCGGCCCGCACGGCCCCGACAACCTCCGCCCGACGTTCTGGGGCCGCGGTCTCAAGGTCGTCGGCCAGCCGTCGTGCGTCGGCGCCCAGAAGCAGCACCTCCGGATGCGCGTGGCCCAGATCGACGGCGGCCCGACGTTCTCCGTCATCGGCTTCGGGCTGGCCGACCGGTACGACGCCGCGCTCACGAGCGTCCGCCGCGGGCACCCGCTCGAGCTGGCGTTCCAGGTCGACGAGAACACGTGGAACGGGCGGACCACGCTCCAGCTCCGCGCCCAGGACCTCCGCCTCGACGGCTCGGCCTGAGGCCCCGGCCGGGGCGGAGGAGCGCAGGAGGCCGCCGGCCGGCCCGAGGCGGGCCGACTGTCCGAGAACGACGTGGGGAATGGCCGGGGCGGACTGTAGGACGGGCGCTCAGAAGGCGCGCGAGGTGGACATATGTCACGGAGGGGCCGGTTGGAAGGGTCCACGCAGCCCCGCTGCATCGTTCCCCTCCGTCCCCCTCCCCCTCCATGTCCTCCTCTCTCCTCAAGGACACTCCGGCGCTGACCAGCCGGCGTGACTTCTTCAAGCGGGCCGGGTTCGGGCTCGGTGCCGCGGCCGCCGCCGTCTCGCTCCAGGCCTGCGACTCCGACGACCCGGTCGATACCGGCGACGTCGTCACGCTCGACTTCTCGAGCGACTTCGGCGTGCTCAACTACGCCTACGCCCTCGAGCAGCTCGAGGCCGGCTTCTACGCGACCGTCATCGGCGACGCCGCCTTCAGCGCGACGTTCAACGCCGACGAGCAGGCCATCTTCGCCGACCTCGCGGCGCACGAGGCCATCCACCGCGACTTTTTCGCGGCGGCCATCATGGGCGCCGGCGGCACGCCCATCCCCGACCTCACCCCGGACTTCTCGTCCATCGACTTCGCCGACCGGGCCAACGTGCTCGCCGTCGCGCAGACGTTCGAGGACCTCGGCGTGAGCGCCTACAACGGCGCCGGCAAGTACATCCAGAACGACACGTACCTCACGCTGGCGGGCAAGATCGTGTCCGTCGAGGCCCGCCACGCCTCGGTCATCGCCGGCCTCATCGCGCCGAACACGATCGCCGCCAGCGGCCAGATCGACGCCAACGGCCTCGACAAGGCGCTCGAGCCGAGCGCCGTGCTCGCCGCCGCCGCCGGCTTCATCCAGGACGACATCGCGCTCGCCAACGTCCCGACGACCTAGCGCGCCCGTTCGCCGTCCCTCGCCCGTCCCGCGGGCTCCCCTCCGATTCCCCCCTCCGATGACCTCCCTCTTCCACGCTTTCGACACCGAGGCGGCCGTGCAGTCGCGCCGGACCGCCCTCGGCACCGTCGGCAAGCTCGGCCTCGGCGCCGCGCTCGCCTCGGTCCCCTTCCTCAAGCCGACGGCGGCCTACGCGCAGACGTCGTCCGGCGACGCCGGCATCCTCAACTACGCGCTCACGCTCGAGTACCTCGAGCGGTCGTTCTACCGGCAGGCCCTCGACTCGGGCACGATCCCGAGCGACGTCCGCCCGCTGTTCCAGACGATCTACGACGACGAGGCCGCCCACGTCGACTTCCTGCGCGGCGCGCTCCAGGACGCCGGCGCCGACCCGGTCGACTACACCGACAGCGACTTCGTCTTCGGCGACTTCGTGACCTCGTACGCCGGCATCGCCGCGCTGGCGCAGGGGCTCGAGGACACCGGCGTCCGCGCCTACAAGGGGCAGGCCGCAGCGATCATGACGCCGGCCTACCTCCAGGCCGCCCTCCAGATCCACTCCGTCGAGGCCCGGCACGCCGCGGCCATCCGCCGGCTCGACGCGAGCCCGGCCTCCCAGGGCTGGATCCCGAACGACCAGCCCGGCGCCCCGAGCGCCATCGCCCCGGTCTACGCCGGCGAGGGCAACGTGACGCAGGGCGGCGTGAACCTCGCGTCCGCGCTCTCCGGCTACTCCGCGACTCAGATCTCGGAGGCCTTCGACGAGCCGCTCGACATGAGCAGCGTCCTCGCGATCGCGGGCCAGTTCATCGACGGCGACGAGGGCGACGGGAACGACTAGTCCCCGGCCCCGCCCGCACATGGAGCGCCCGGCATCTTCGGAGGCCGGGCGCTCGTGCGTACCGGGGGCCTCCGCCTCGGCGCCGGGGCGGCCCTACGCGACGGCGTCGCGGGCGGCGGCCACGCTGATCCCGACCGCCAGGGCGTCCTCGACCACGGCGACGGCCGGGTCGGGCAGGTCGAGGCGCTCACCGAGGCGCCTGCGGAGCTCCATCATCGCGAAGGACGAGCCCGCCGCGCTGGCGGCGCCGACGAGCGCCGGGACGATCGGGTTCTGTCGGCGGACGGCGGCAACGGCCGCCCCCACCAGCGCGCCCGAGCCGATCCGCCCCAGGAGCGGCGCCGGGTCGGTCCGCGCGGGCGTGACGGGCAGCTTGTCGGCGACGAGCTCGCCGGCCGCCGCCAGCGGGAGGAGCGCCGCGGCGCGATCGTAGCCGAGCGCGGCGGCGGGCGGACGGCGGCGGCGGGCGAGCTGCGGGACGCGCGGCCTCGCGCGGTTCAGCGTCTGGGCGAGCACGGCGGGCGGCGTCATGCTGCGCATGCCGGCGGCCCAGCCGAGCGCGGCGGCGAGGAGAGACGTGGGGGCGGACATCGGGATCGAGGGGCGTCCCGCTCCGACCCCGAGCGCGCCGGCGGAGGTCCGCGGCCCGAAACGAATCAGGGCCGGCCCCACGACGGAGCCGGCCCTGAGAGGGAGGGCATGGGGCCGTGCCTACTCGGTCCCGCCGGCCGGCACCGAGGCGCCGGCGCGCTCGGCGGCCATCCGCACCGCCGCGGCCGCGTTGACGACGCCGCCCGTCACGGAGAGCGTCGGGAACGGGACGGCCTCGTCGGCGCCGGGGCGCGTGGCCTCGACGTCGTACGGCGTGGCCGAGTCGAGGAGGACCTGGCGGACCTCCTCGGCCGAGAGCTCGGGGCAGTAGGCCATCACGAGGGCCGCGACGCCGGCCACGACCGGCGAGGCGAAGCTGGTCCCGTTGGCCGTCTGGGTCCCGCCGCCCGGCTCGAGCGACGTGACGGCCTCGCCCGGCGCGAACAGGTCGACGCTCGTCTGGCCGTAGTTCGAGAAGCTCGCCGCGAGCGCGGCGTCGCTGGAGGTGCTCGCGCCGACCTCGAGCCAGCCGCCCGAGACCGTCCCGTCGAGGAACGTCCGCGTCGGGAAGTTGTCCGCCACGTCGATGTCCTCGCCCGAGTTGCCGGCGGCGTGGACGAGCAGGACGCCGTTCTCGACGGCGTAGGCCACGGCCTCGTCGACGGCCGCCTTCTGCGGCGAGTAGGCCTTGCCGAAGCTCATGTTGATGACGTCGGCGCCGTTGTCGACGGCGTAGCGGATGGCGTTGGCCACGTCCTTGTCGCGCTCGTCGCCGCCGGGCACGGCGCGGAGCACCATGATCCGGGCCGGCGCGATGCCGTCGATGCCGAGGCCGTTGCCGCGGGCGGCGGCCACGAGGCCGGCCACGCCCGTGCCGTGGTTCGGGTCCGGCCCGGCCACGTCGGCGTTGCCGTAGAGCCGCTCGGCCACGTCGGCGTAGTCGTCGCCGACGACGGCGCGCGGGTCGTAGTCCGGGTTGAGCCCGTACTCGAGACGGCTCTCGATGGACTCGGCGAAGGCCACGAGGTCGGAGAGGCTGGCGCCCTGCTGGGCGAGGAAGGCGAGGGCACGGACGTCGTCGTCCTCGGTCGCGTCGTCCAGGGTGTAGTCGTCGCCGTACTTGGCGCGCAGGGCGGCGTCCTCGGAGCGGGCGGTGGCGAGGAGGGGGCCGAGCTGGACGGCCTGCTGGGCGAGCGGCCGGCGCTCCTCGTCGAGGGCCGCCTCGAGCGCCTCGCAGTCGTCGTAGGTCGCGTCCGGCGTGCCGGCGCGGCAGAGGGCCACGAGGCGCGCGAGCTCGTACGAGTCGTGCTCGACGTTCTCGCCCTCGGCGTTGCCGAGGAAGCTCCACCCGTGGACGTCGTCGACGTAGCCGTTGCCGTCGTCGTCGACGCCGTTGCCGGCGACCTCGTCGGCGTTCACCCAGAGCACGGGCGAGAGGTCGGGGTGCTCGATGTCGACGCCGGAGTCGATGATGGCGACGACGACCTCGGCCGGCTCGCGGTCGCCGAGGGCGGCGTAGGCCGCGTCGAGGCTGATGCCGGCGACGCCGTCGGCGTCGCGGTCGAGGAGGTGCCAGTTCTCGGGCGGGGCGTCCTGGGCGAGCGCGGCCGGGGCGGCCAGCGCGAGGGCGCCGAGGGCGAGGGATCGGAGGCTCATGGGGAAGGGAGCGGGAGTCGGGAGGCGCCGGCCGCGTCGCGCGCGGCGGCACACGGAACACACACAACGGGGCCCCGGCGCATCTGTTACGCGCGGCGGGGCGGGGGAAGATCGCGCCGCCGGGCGCCCCCGGAGGCCGGCCTGGAAGGACGCCGCTTCACGCAAACTACTTCCGCCCGGGGTGGGCTCCGGGGCGTAGCCTAGGACCATGACCCGCCCCGCCGCCCCCATCGCTCCGACGACCGACCGCCTCGCGGCCGGCATGGCGATGATGTGTCGTGGGATGATGGCCCCCCCGGGGCTGCGCGGGTAAGGGCCGACCGGCCCCGTCAGTCTCTGGCGCCTGCGCTCCCGGCCGAGCGTGGGCGCTGTCGTTTCAGACGGGAGCGGTCAGGTCATCGGTCGGGGAGAGGCGTCGCCTTTCACCCCACACCGCCCGAGAGGGCCCCGACCGATGTCCGACCTCCTCACCTTCGCCGTCCGCGGGACGGCCGACACGCCCGCCCGCACGACCGTCCGCGCGCGCGACTTCTCGCTCGTCGTCGACGAGCCGCCGTCGCTGGGCGGCCACGACCTCGGGGCCAACCCCGTCGAGTACCTCCTGGCCGGGTTCGCCGGCTGCCTCAACGTCGTCGGCCACTTGGTGGCGAAGGAGCAGGGGCTCGCGCTCCGCTCGCTCGAGGTCGAGGTCTCGGGCCCGCTCGACCCCGCCCGCCTGTTCGGCCAGGAGACCGAGGCGCGCGCCGGTTTCCAGCACATCGAGGTCGCCCTGCGCGTCGACGCCGAGGCCGACGACGCCGCGCTCGAGCGCTGGGTGCGGACGGTCGAGGGCCGCTGCCCGATCTCCGACAACCTCCGCCAGCCGACGCCGGTCCACCTCGGCGTCGTCCGCGCCGCGCTAGCGGCGTAGGCCGCCCGCCTCCGCCCGCCTGACTGCGTCGACCTGTCGGTTCGGTGCCGAGGCGGGCGGAGTGGCGGCGGCCGGGCACTCTCCCGGCGGTTGCGGCGTTGAGGCTCGACACCGCCCCCTGTGCCTCCGCTCGTCGTTACGCCCTTCACTCCCGCCAGCCGCATGCCCCGCATCCTCTGGGCCGACGACGAGATCGACCTCCTCAAGCCCCACGTCCTCTTCCTCGAAGCCAAGGGCTACGCCGTCGACACGGTGTCCAACGGCGCGGACGCCGTCGACCGCGTCCGCGAGGGCGGCGGCTACGACGTGGTCTTCCTCGACGAGCAGATGCCGGGGCTCGGCGGGCTCGACGCGCTCCAGGAGATCAAGGGTGCCCGTCCCGAGACGCCCGTCGTGATGATCACGAAGAGCGAGGAGGAGCACATCATGGAGGACGCGATCGGCCGCCAGATCGCCGACTACCTCATCAAGCCGGTCAACCCGAAGCAGATCCTGCTCTCGGTCAAGAAGATCCTCCAGGGCGCCCAGATCCGCGGCGAGGCCGTCCAGCGCGACTACCTCCAGGGCTTCGGCCAGCTCTCGGCCCGCATCGGCGGCGACCTCGACGTGACCGAGTGGACCGAGGTCTACGAGCAGCTCGTCCGCCACGACCTCGACCTCGAGGGCGCCGACGAGGGCGTCCGCCAGATCCTCGACGACCAGTACCGCGAGGCCAACGACCGCTTCGCCGAGTTCGTCGAGGGCCGCTACGAGCGGTGGATCGCGCGGGCCCGCGACGGCGAGAAGCCCGACCGCGAGCGCCCGACGCTGAGCCACGAGCTCCTCCCGACCCACGTCTTCCCCCACCTCGGCGACGTCGGCAAGAAGCCCGAGCGGCCCGTCGTGTTCCTGCTGGTCGACTGCATGCGGTACGACCAGTGGCTCCTCTTCGAGCGCCACCTCCACGGGCTCTACGACGTCGACCGCCAGTGGCACTTCGGGCTGCTCCCGACGGCCACGCCGTTCTCGCGCAACGCCATCTTCGGCGGGCTCCTGCCCATCGACCTCGCCAAGCGGTTCCAGAGCTACACCGTCGACGAGCGCCAGGACGAGGCCTCGCTCAACGCCCACGAGGACGAGTACCTCGCCGACCTCCTCGAGCGGAAGCACCGCGGCGACCTCCGCCTCCGCTACGAGAAGGTCATCAGCCAGTCCGACGGCCTCTCGTTCGCCGACCGCGTCACGGACTTCCTCCAGCACGACCTCTCGGCCGTCGTCGTCAACTTCGTCGACATCCTGGCCCACTCGCGGAGCGACACGCGGATCCTGAAGGAGATCGCGCCGGATGTGCCGGCGTACCGCTCGCTCACGGGCGCGTGGTTCGAGCACAGCTGGTTGCTGGCCGCGCTCCAGGAGTTCGCCCGCCACGACTGCACGGTCGTCGTGAGCACCGACCACGGCGCCGTCCGCGCGCTCCACCCGACGAAGGTGAT
Organism: Rubrivirga sp.; assembly: GCA_964229475.1. GTDB lineage: Bacteria > Bacteroidota > Rhodothermia > Rhodothermales > Rubricoccaceae > Rubrivirga. The sequence goes on along the minus strand of CAXRFJ010000248.1, from coordinate 2,097 downwards.
CGGCGACCGCGAGACGTCGACGAGCCTCCGCTACAAGCACGGCCGGAACCTCAAGGTCGACGGCTCCGACGCCATCTTCGTCAAGGAGCCGGAGGCGTACGGGCTCCCGCGCCTGGGCATCAACGAGAACTACATCTTCGCCAAGGGCGACTCGTACTTCGTCTACCCGACGAACTACAACCGGTACGTGAACCAGTACCGCGACACGTTCCAACACGGCGGCGTGACGATGGAGGAGTGCCTCCTGCCCGTCGTCACGCTCCGGCCGAAGGGCTGACCGACCCCGCCCGCCTCGGCGCCGAGGCGGGCAGCATGCGCGCGCGAGTTCGGGGGCGTATCGTGGACGACACGTCGCCGTCCACGTCATGCTTCGTCGTGCGCTCTGGGTTCTCACGACCGTCCTCGCCACGTCAGCCGCGAGCGCCCAGCCGTCCTTCTCGGTCACACCGACCACGTTGGGGTTGCCCCCTTCGTGGGGCGGGGACTCCACGCTCGAGGTCGCGAACCTCGACGCCGACACGCTCTCGGTCACGTTCCCTGTCATGGACGGCGTGTACCCGTACTACCTCTACGGAACGACGATCGGCGGGATTCTCTGGAGGGTTGAGGCAGAGACGCCAGACTCCGTCTATGCCGAGTTCTCCCTACCTCACGACTACTGGGACCAGACGCCACCTCCCGTCATTCGAGTGGCTCCAGGCGGTGCCGCCGCGGTGCGTGTTCTCGACCTCTACACGTGCCCGTACTGCCGACCCTCGCAAAGCGCCCGTCCAGACACGCTCTACGACGTCCTTCATCTCAGGGTCGCGGATGAGAGCGGGGCAGACACCGTGCGTGTCCCGTTCGAACCGATCTACGTGGTTCCGAACGAGCCCGGCCCGGAGCCGCAGACACTCGCCGTCCGACTGGCCCCGAACCCGGCGGCGGCGGCGACCGTCGTCTCCGTGGAGGCGGAGCGCACAGAGGCGGCCGACGTCACGGTCTTCGACGCGCTCGGGCGCGTGGTCCGGCGGCACGAGCAGCCGACGGGCACGGCCGTCCCGCTCGGCCTCCGCGCGCTGCCGCCCGGCGTGTACGTCGTCCGCGCGCACGTGGCGGACCGAGGGGTCGCGTCGGAACGGCTCGTCGTGAGCCACTGACCCGCCCGCCTCGGCGCCGAGGCGGGCAGCCTGCGCGCGCGAGTTCGGGGGCGTATCGTGGACGACACGTCGCCGTCTACGCCATGTCCCGCTGTGTGCTCTGCGTTCTCTCGGCCGTTCTGGTCGCGTCGGCCGCGAGCGCCCAGCCCGCCTACTCGACCTCCCCGGACACACTGGGGCACGGCTGGGAGGACGACGTGACCCTCGAGGTGGCGAACCTCGACGCGGACACGCTCACGATCACGTTCCCACGGACCGGCGAGAACTGGGGCGGGACGGCGTACGGGACGACGGGCGACGTGGCGCAGTGGCACTTCGGGGGGCACGTCCCGGGTGAGGACTACACCGACTTCGCGCTCCCCTATGGCTGGGGGTATGGGGGAGAGGTGCCTCCGGTCTTCCGCGTCGCGCCCGGAGACACCCTGCGCCTCGATGTCTGGGGGTACGACCTGTGCCCGTTCTGCCGAACGACCGAGGCCCGCCCCGACACGTTCGACGTGCTGTACGACGTCCTTCACCTCCGGATCGCCGACGGCGCCAGCGCGGACACCGCGCGCGTCCCCTTCGAGCCGGTCTACGTCGTCCCCAGCGAACCCGGGCCGGAGCCGCGGCCCCTCGCCGTGCGGCTGGCCCCGAACCCGGCGGCGGCGAGGACCGTCGTCTCCGTGGAGGCGGAACGCGCAGAGGCGACCGACGTCACGGTCTTCGACGCGCTCGGGCGCGTGGTCCGGCGGCACGAGCAGCCGACGGGCACGGCCGTCCCGCTCGACCTCCGCGCGCTGCCGCCCGGCGTGTACGTCGTCCGCGCGCGCGTGGCGGGCCGAGGGGCCGCGACGGAACGGCTCGTCGTGACCCGCTGACCGGCCTCGTCCGCCGCGACGCCGAGGCGGGCGGAGGGGGGATCGCGGGGCGAGGTCCCGTGCCCTACGTTGGGGCCTGGACGCCCCGCCTCCCGGTT
>CAXRFJ010000247.1:0-3345 GCA_964229475.1 Rubrivirga sp. | reverse complement strand
TGGGTCATGAACGACAACGGGAACGTGCACCGCTGGAGCGGATCGGCCCCGCTGGGCGTCGAGGTCCAGGTGCTCGCGTACGGCTACTACGGGGGCGTCAGCGACCCGAGCGACCGGGCCCTCGGGCTCGCCACGTTCTACGAGTACACCGTCGCCAACCGTGGGTCGAGCCCCATCGACGACGCCCGGGTCTCGTTCTTCGTGGACGTCGACCTCGGCGGCTACGAGGACGACCAGATCGCCTCAGACCCGAGCCGGGGGATGCTCTACGGGTACAACGGCGACGCGTTCGACGCCCGATCGAACCCGACCTATGGGGGACCGCTGGGATACGGCTACCGGGTCCCTGCCGTCGGCGTCGACCTCCTGAGCGGAGCCGCCGGTGCCATCGAGTACCGCACCGACATCGCGCCCGAGGTCCCGCGCGGCGCCGGCGCGCTCGCCGCCCAACAGAACCGCTGGGCCGACGGCTCGCCCATCACGCGGGGCGGCGACGGGCACGGCGGGCCCTCCGGCGATGCGACGGCCTGGATCTTCGACGGTGACCCCGTGACGTATGCGTACTGGTCGCCGGAGCGCCCCGAGGTGAACGGCTTCGGCCCCCTCCCCCCGCGTGAGGTGAGCGGCGTGATCAACGCGCCGGCCGCGACGCTTGCGCCCGGGGAGAGCCGCCGGGTCGACGTCGCGATCCTGTTCGCCGAGAACGACCAGGTGGCGCCGAGCACCTTCCGGACGCGTCTCCACAGCGTGTCCCGGCTCCGGGACATCAGCGACGCCGTCCAGGCCGCCTACGACGCGGGCGGGACGGCCGCCATCCGCGACGCCGAGGTCGCGTACACGGCCGCGCCCTCGCCGCCCGCCACCGCGCCGACGCTGCTGGGGCCCGCCGACGGCACCGACGTCAACGCCGAGGCCCCGAGCAGCCTCACGTTCTCCTGGACCGCCGTCGAGGGCGCCGACGCGTACATCCTCGACCTCCCGGACCGCGACTTCCAGACGACGGGGACGTCGCTGACGGTCGACGCGGCGGACCTCCCCGACGGCCGCACGACGACGCGGTGGTCTGTCGTGCCGGTGAACTGGGGCGGAGACGGGCCCCGCTCCGAGATCCACGAGTTCTCGTACCTGCTCTACCGGCCCGAGGCGCTCACCCTCGACGACGGGTCGTTCGCCTTCGTCGAAGTCGTCGGGCCTGGCGGGGCGGACCCCTGCGGCCCCGACGCCCAGTCGACGAACGGCTGCGACGAGGTGGGCGGGAACGCGATCTACGGGTCGTTCAACTCCACCGGGGCCTACGTAGGCTACCGGGCGGGCGGCGACGGGCCCGAGGCGAGCCTCCCGGCGTTCGGCCCCAACGACTACGAGATCCGGTTCACGGAGGAGGGGTCGTACGGCCTGTACCGATTCTCGACGGGCGCCCTCATCTGGGTCCCGTTCGAGGTCTGGGACGTCGGCGTGGTGGCGCCCGGAGCGGAGAACGACCCGGCGGACGACGTCCGGATGATCCCGGCCCTGTTCGCCGACGGCGACGTCGAGTGCGTCTTCGGGTACTCCGGCCCGACGCTCTACGAGTACGGCGGGACGACCCAGCGGATCTACGCGTACTACGCCACGACGACGTACGCGGAGTTCGAGGCGGCGGCGGCCCCGCTCGTCGACGCGGACGCGAGCGGATGCCCGACCGCCCCGACCACCGACCCCACCGAGGCCCTCGTCGACGCCGACCGAGGGCGCCCGCTCCAGCGCTTCGTGATGGAGCAGACGGACCCGTCCGTCCCGCTCTCGGCCCTGTCCGGCACGGTCCTCCGGTTCTACACGACCGACCCGCTCGCCGTCCCCACCGAGCGCGGCCCCGAGGCGGGCGGCCTCGGGCTGTCGGTCTGGCCGAACCCCGTCCGGGGCGCGGCCTCGGTCCCGTTCACGCTGGCGGCTGCGGGCGACGTCCGGCTCCGGCTCGTCGACGTGCTCGGCCGGGAGGTGGCCGTCCTGGCCGACGGGCCCCGCGTGGCGGGCGAGCACCGCGTGGCGCTCGACGCGTCGCGGCTGGCGGCCGGCGTGTACGTCGTCGTGCTCGACGCCGGCGGCCAGCGGACGGCGCGAACGGTCACGGTCGTCCGCTAGGCCCGCCTCGACCCTTTAGGGGAGCGGAACAGCGGGGCATTTGTGATTGCCTAACCCCATAAGATCAACGTCCTACTTTGATCGCTGCACACACCTCCCGCGCCCATGCGCCTCTCTACCCCTCTCGGCCTCGTCGCGCTCCTCGCCACCCTCGCTGCCCCCGTCGCCGCCCAGGGCCCGGTCCTAACACTCTCGAACGGCCAGCCGGCCTTCGTGGAGGTAGCCGGCCCGGGCGGCAGTGACCCCTGCGGCCCGGCCGCCGTTTCGACCGCCGGGTGCGACGAGGTCGGCGGGAACGGCATCTACGGGTCGTTCAACTCGACGGGGGCCTACACCGGCTACAAGTCCGGCCCGGACGGCCCCGAGACCAGCCTCCCCGCGTTCGCCCCGAATGACTACGAGATCCGGTTTACGGCCGCCGGCTCCTACGGGTACTACGTGTTCACGACGGGCGCCGTCACGTGGGTGCCGTTCGAGGTCTGGGACATCGGCGACGTCCCGCCGGGCGCGGTGAACGACCCGTCCGACGACGTCCGGATGATCCCGGTCCTCTTCGCGGACGCCGTCGCCGATCGGCCGGAGGCCGAGGCCGAGTGCGTGTTCGAGTATGGCGGGCCGACGATCTTCGGCAACGGCGCCATCACGCAGCGGATCTACGCCTACTACGCGGCCGGGGAGTCCACGTACGCCGACTGGGAGGCCGCCCTCGCCCCGCTCGTCGCCGCCGACGCGGCCGGGTGCCCGACGAGCGAGGAGGCGATCTGGATGCTGGACGTCGACCGGAAGCGCCCGATCCAGCGGTTCGTCCTGGAGCAGACCGACGCGGCGGTCGGGCTGGCGGACCTCGAGGGCACCGTCATCCGCTTCTACACGACCGACCCGCTCCGCGTCGCGGCCGACAGTGGCCCGGACGAGTCCGGCCTGGCCCTCTCCGTCCATCCGAACCCGGTCCGCGACGCCGCGGCCGTCCCGTTCGAGATCGCCGCCGCCGGCCCCGTCCGCCTGAGCGTGGTCGACGTGCTGGGCCGGGAGGTGGCCCTCCTCGCCGCCGGCGACCGAGCCGCCGGCGAGCACCGGGCGGCGTTCGACGCGTCCCGTCTGCCGGCCGGCGTCTACGTCGTCGTGCTCGAGGCCGGCGGCGCCCGCACCGCGCGGACGCTCACCGTCGCCCGCTGACCACGGCCGCCCCGCCGGCGGCGCTCGCCGCCGGCCGCGGGGCCCCCC
>CAXRFJ010000246.1:0-9238 GCA_964229475.1 Rubrivirga sp. | reverse complement strand
GGGACGCCCTGCGAGTAGAGCATCCGGAAGATGTAGTGGTCCGGCGTGATGAGCAGCGCCGTCGGCTCGGGGAACGGGGCGTCCTCGGCGAGGAGCGCGGGCGGGACGTGGCCGTGGGGGCAGACCAGCGGGAGGTCGGCGACGGCCTCGTACAGCTCCCGCGCCACGCGGCGGACGGCGGGGTCGGGCGAGAAGAACCGGTCGGGGTGGAGGCGGAGCGCGGCGGACATGGAGAGGGGGAGCCCTGAGCGACGCGGGTCCCGCCCCGACGTGGGAGCGGGACCCGCAGGAAAGCGACTGGCGGCGCGCGCCAGCCCGTCGGAGTTAGCGGACGACGAGCACGCGGTGCGCGGCCACGACGTCGCCGGCCCGGAGGCGGACGACGTAGCCGCCCGCGGCGGCGCCGGCGGCGTCCCAGCGGGCGGCGTGGTCGCCGGCCGCGAGCGGGCCCGAGGCGAGCGTGCCGACCCGGCGGCCGAGCGCGTCGACGACGTCGAGCGTGACGTCGGCGGCCTCCGGCAGCGTGAACCGGATGGTCGTCGCGTCGCGGAACGGGTTCGGGCCGTTCGAGAGCGCGAGCGCCTCGCGGGCCACGTCGCCCTCGCTGGCGACGCCCATGAGGCAGGCCGCGACGTCGACGTCGAACCAGTTGAGGTCGCCGACCGGGCAGCCGTTGTCGGCGGCGGTGTAGGCCGGCGAGCTCGTCGGGTACGACGGGTCGAAGTCGGTGACGAAGTAGGTCAGGTCGCGGCGGTCGTAGTCGTCGGTGGTCTCGTCGAACGTCGAGGTGTCCTTCGTCCGGCCGGTCTCCGTGCGGTACCACGTGACCATGGCGACCGGGGGCGCGGGCCGGTTCGTGAGGGCGAGGTCGATCTCCTGGAAGGCCGCGTCCGGGTTCGTGAGCCGGCTCCGGATGTGGTCCGTGAGCGGGGAGCCCGGCCCGACGATGTCGTTGTCGCCGTCGGTCCCGTTGTCGGGGTTGCCGTCGTCGCCGCCGCCGTCGCCGAACTGCGCGTAGAACGCCTCGACCTCGTCGGAGACCGCGTAGTAGTTGTTGGCGACGGTCCAGGTCGTCGTCTCGTTCGGCTCGGAGAGGATCCAGGTCATCTTGGCCTGGCCGTTCGAGGCGTAGACCTCGCCGGACTCGTCGAACTCCGACTGGCGGACGACGTCGCTCGTGTCCTCGCCGGCCACGAACGAGTCGACCCAGAGGTTGTTCGTGATCTGGACCGAGTTGCCGACCTGCCCGAGCGCGAGCGTCCCGTGGTACGAGACCGCGTTGAGGATCGTGTTGTGGTCGAACACCATGTTCTGGACCGGCCCGGTGCTCGAGCGGTGCCGGATGATCCGGTCGGTGTAGTTGATGAACGTGTTGTTCCGGAAGATGAGCGAGTCGATCGAGCCGTCGCGGAGGTCGATCCCCTTGCCCGCGCCGAAGTTGGTCCCGTCGACGCCGAGCCAGCCGGAGTTGGCCCAGATCGAGTTGGTCATCTCGAACTTGCGGAGGGCCGCCTGCGTCCGGACGATCTGGGCCTCGAGGTTCACCACCGTCAGGTTGTCCATGACGAGGTCGAACCCGGCCGCGTTGGTGCGGACGAACGTCGTCGACATGAACGGGAGCGTGCCGCCGGCCTCGGGCGGGAGGACGCCCGCGAAGTCGAAGTTGCGGAACGTGACGTCGCCCTCCTGGAGGAACACGTCGCCGACGCGGTTGCCGCTCGTCGCGTTGGGCGCGGTGTAGACCTGGGGCTTCGCGCCGGCGCCCTCGGCCCCGTAGATCCGGAGGTGCCACCCGACGTTGTTCACGCTGGCGTCGATGAGGTAGATCCCGTCGCGCTGGAGCTGGTAGACGCGGCCGTCGCGGACCCGGTCGCCGCTGGCCGTCGTGTCGGCGTCGATGACGTCGTTGAGCGTCTGGCCGTTCTGGACGACGCAGATGTCGTCGCCCGCCGGGCACGACTGGGTCGCCGTCTGGGCCGTGGCCGCGCCGGCCGCCAGCAGGAGGACGGCCGCGAGGGCCGGGGTGCGTAGCATGGAGGTCATGAGGGGAGGGGTGGTGTGAGAGAGTGCCCGAGGGCGAGCGCCCGGAGGCGGGGGCCCGCCTCGGTGCCGAGGCGGGCGGGGCCGGCTAGAGGTCCAGCCGGAAGCCGAAGTCCACGGTCGTCCCGTAGATCTCGCTGTCGTTGACGAACGTCCGGTCGAGGAACGAGCTGTAGCGGAGCGCGCTCTCCTCGACGCCGGTCAGGTTGTTCACGTTGAGGAGCAGCCGGACCCGCTCGCCGACCGCCTGCTTGAAGGCGAGGTCGACGCGGGTGTAGCCGCTCCGGAGGTTGTCGAACCCGGTCCGCTCGTTCCCCGCGAACGACGTGTTGTAGCGGTCCTGGTGGAAGACGGAGAGCCGGGCCGAGAAGGCGCGGAAGTCGTAGCCCAGCGACACGTTGGCGAAAAAGTCCGGCTGCTCCTGGAGCTTCTGCTCCTGCTCGTACGGCACGTACGAGACCTGGGCGATGGGCGGGAACGGGGGCCGCTCGATGTAGGTGGTCTCGACGCGGACGCGCGGGACGTAGGTCGAGGACCGGACGACGGAGAAGTTGTACCCGAGCACGACCCCCGAGAGCGGCCCGCGCAGCCAGCTCAGGTTCGTCTGGTGCTCCACCTCCAGGCCGTAGACGGTCGTCGTCTCGTCGAGGTTGAACGGGACGCGGAGCTGGTACCGGACGTTGTCGCCGTACGGGCTCCGGTAGTCGATCCCGAGCGAGTCGAACACGGCGTTGCCCGTGTACGAGAGCCCGTTGATGACCTGGAAGTAGTCGTCGATCTCCTTGTAGAAGCCGGACACCGAGAACAGCCCGAGGCGGGGGCCGAAGAAGCTCGTGCTCAGCTCGTAGTTCCAGGCCGTCGCCGTGCGGAGATTCGGGTTGCCCAGCGTGATGCTGTTGCCGGGGAAGAAGAACCCGTTGTTCCGGGCGACCGCGTTGGCCAGCCGGTTGTTGAAGTCGGGCCGGGCGAGCGCGCGGTAGGCCGCGGCCCGGACGGTGAGCCAGTCGGTCGGGCGGAGCGCCAGCTGGGCGTTCGGGAGCCAGACCGTCTGCTCGAACGCCGACGTCGTGTCGCGGATGGCGCCAGTCGGGACCGGGACGCCCTGGAGGCCGGTCGGGGCGAACCGGCTGGCGTAGTCGTTGTCCTCGCGCTCGACGCGGACGCCCGTGATCAGCGTCGCGCGGCGGCCGAGGTCGAACGTGTTCATGGCGTACGCCGCCGACACCCGCTCGGTGATGTCGTAGTAGTCGACGGCCGGCTCGAGGTTCTCCTCGTACTCGGCGTTCCGGCCGGCCTCGTCGGTGAAGCCGTTGATGTTGAGCTCGTACCACGCCCGGACGAGGTCCCGGTCGAGCACCGGCGAGAGCGTGAACCGCCCGAAGAGGTCCTCCGTCCGGACCTCGTCGCCCAGGAAGTTCGTCGCGAGGATGAGCCGGTTGTTGAACAGGACGAGGTCCTCGAACGCCGTCCCCGAGAAGTCCTTCGGCACGATCGCCCCGTCGGCCGTCTGGACGAAGCGGGGGAACGGCTCGTTGTAGTAGGGCGAGAAGATCTCGGTCCGGTTCCGGCCGCGGCTCTTGCTCCGGAGCTTCCCGCCGACCTTGAACGCGCCGCGCAGCGTGGCCCCCAGCGTGTACTCCCGCTCGAGGTCGAGGTAGGCCGCGAGGTCCTCGTCGTAGGCGTCCTCGTTGCGGGAGAACGCGGAGTAGAGGTAGGCCCGCTCGAAGTTGTTGAGGGCGTACGGGATGATCCCCTCCGGCTGCCCGCGCCGGACGTCGACCGGGACCGGCGCCATGCCCGAGATGGGCGTCCCGTCCGGTGCGGTCGTCGACGGCTCGGTGAACGCGAGCTCGTAGTCGAACGGGAAGTCCGACTCGGACCGGGAGACCGAGGCGCCCCACGTCGTGTTGAAGCCGAGGAGGTAGTTCTCGCCGGTCAGCGCGCTGCTGAAGAGGCGGATCGACTGCTCCCGGTCGCGGGCCGTGTAGAACAGGTCGCCCGGCGTGGGGTAGTTCCGGCCGTAGGTGATGAAGTCGCGGGTGGTCTGGTTGAACAGCCCGCTGAGCTTGACGAACCCGCCGTCCGGCGTCCCGACGTCGACGATGGCGCCGGCCCCCCGGCGCGTCCGCGTCTCGTCGGTGTAGTCGAGCTGGAGGTCGTCGATCTGGCAGACGGTGAAGTCGTTGAACGAGCAGTCGAACGAGGGGTCGTACTCCTCGCGGCTCCGGTTGCGGCGCTCGAGGTTGCCCGAGAGCTGGAGGCCGAGGACGCCGCCCAAGAACCGCTCGCCGTAGCGGAAGTCCGCGTCGTACTGCCCGACGTCCCCGGCCAGCTCGTTGTAGGCGCCGAGGACGTCGACGCGGAGCTCGCGGGCGACGGGCGCCCGCCGGGTGACGAGGTTGACCGAGCCGGCGATGGCGTCGCCGTCGCGGTCCGGCGTGAGCGCCTTGAACAGCTCGATGCCGGCCAGCGAGCCCTGCGAGATGGCGCTGAGGTCGACCGACCGGCTGGCCGCGTCGGTCGGCGAGAGCTTGACGCCGTCGACGGTCACGTTCGTGAACGCGCCGCTCAGGCCGCGGAGCGTGATCTGGTTGGCCTCGCCGCCGGAGCGCTGGACCGAGACGCCCGGGAGCCGGCCGATCGACTCGGCCGCGTTGGCGTCCGGGAGCTCCTGGATTTTCTCCTCCGACACCACGTTCACGATGGTATTGGACGAGAGCTGCTGGTTGATCGCCTGCTGCTGGCCCTCGAGCTGGCCGGAGATCACGACCTCCCCCAGGTTCGTGCTCGACCGCAGCGCCACGTCGAGCTCGACCGTCTGCCCGTCGGCGACGGTCACGGGGATCATCCGGGTCTCGTAGCCCACGTAGGACACGCGGACGGTGTAGGCCCCCGCCGGCACGCGCTGGATCCGGTACGCCCCGTCGATGTCGGTCGCGGCGCCGAGCGCCGTGTCCATGACGAACACGTTGGCGCCGGGGAGCGTCCCGCCGCCGAGCGAGTCGGTGACGACGCCGCGGATCGTCCCCTGGGCCGAGGCCGAGACGGCGAGGCCGACGCCGAGGCACAGGGCGACGGCGAGGCGGCGGGCGAGGGTGGTCGAGAGTCGCATGGGGTAGAAAGCGCTTCCGAGGAGGACGCGGCGCCGAGAGCGCGGAGGAGGCGGGAGAATCGAGTAACCGGTTAACCCGCCCTTTGAGTTACCGGTTAAGCTATGGGGTCGGAAGCGCTTTGTCAAGGATCTCGGAAGGTCCCCCACACGCGCCCCGCCGCGGCTCAGCGGATGTCGGCCATGTCGACGAACTGCATGTCGCCGAAGTCCTGGTTCTCGCCCCCCATCGCCCAGCAGAACGTGTAGGCGCTCGTCCCGGCGCCGGCGTGGATCGACCAGCCCGGCGACAGGACGGCCTCGCCGTCGCGCACGACGACGGTCCGGACCTCCTGCGGCTCGCCCATCATGTGGAACACGACGTCGCCCTCGGCCACGTCGAAGTAGAGGTACACCTCCGTCCGGCGGGCGTGGGTGTGGGCCGGCATCGTGTTCCAGACGCTGCCCGGCTGGATCTCGGTGATCCCCATGACCAGCTGCGCGCTCTCGACGCCGCCGGGGCGGACGTACTTGAACAGGTCGCGCCGGTTGGCCTTCTCGGCGCTGCCCAGCTCCTCGAGCTCCGCGTCGGCCTTGCGGACGAGCGTCGTCGGGTGCTCGCCGTGTGCGGGGTAGCTGACGACGTAGAACCGGGCCGGCGAGGCGGCGTCGGCGCTGGCGAACGAGAGGGCGCCGCTCCCCCGCCCCACGTAGAGCAGGTCGCGGTTGCCGAGGTCGTAGCTCTCGTCGCCGACGGTCACCGTCCCGGCCCCGCCGATGTTGAGGACGCCCGCCTCGCGGCGCTCGCAGAAGGAGCCGGCGGCGAGTTCGTCGGGGACGCCGAGGTCGAGCGGGCCGCTCGTGGGGACGGCGCCGGCCAGCACCACGCGGTCGAGGTCGGCGAAGCGGAACGTGACGGCGCCGTCCTGGAAGAGGTCGTCGACCAGGAAGTGGCCGCGGAGCTCGTCGGTGGTCAGGCGCTTGGTGCGTTCGGCGTCGGGGAGCGTGTGGAGGGCCATGGGGAACGAGGGGAGTCGGGAAGAGAGGGCAGCGGGTACCGCGTGCTTCGTGTTGCGTGGCCTGCCGAGACGCCGCGCGACGCGAACGCGCGACGGCCTCTAGCGCGCCATCCACCCGCCGTCGACCACGAGGACGTGGCCATTGACGTAGGCGGAAGCGGGTGAGGCGAGGAAGACGGCGGCGCCGCCGAGGTCGGCCGGGTCGCCCCAGCGGCCGGCGGGGATCCGCTCGAGGATCTGGCGGCTCCGGGTCGCGTCGTCCTGGAGCGCCTGCGTGTTGTCGGTGGCGATGTAGCCCGGCGCGATGGCGTTGACCGTCACGCCGTGCCGCGCCCACTCGTTGGCGAGCGCCTTGGTGAGCCCGGCGAGCGCGTGCTTGGAGGCCGTGTAGGCCGGGACCGTGATGCCGCCCTGGAAGCTCAGCAGCGACGCCACGTTCACGATCTTGCCGGCCCCGCGCTCCACCATCCCCCGCCCGATGGCCTGGCACAGCACGAACGCCGCGTCGAGGTTGGTCCGGAGCACGAGCTCCCAGTCCTCGACCGGGAACTCGGTGGCCGGGTGGCGGCGGATCGTGCCGGCGTTGTTGACGAGGACGCCGATCGGGCCGGCCTCGGCCTCGGCCGCCTCGGCGAGCGCGGCGGCCCCGTCGTGCGTCGCGAGGTCGGCCTCGAGCTGCCACGCCGTCTGGCCCCGCTGGCGGACCGCCTCGGCGGTCGCGTCGGTGCCGGCGCGGCGCGTGCTGGCGCAGACGACGTCGGCGCCGGCTTCGGCGAGCGCGACGGCGATGGCCCGGCCGATGCCGCGCGAGGCGCCGGTGACGAGGGCGGTCTGGCCGTCGAGCGAGAACGGGGAGGGCACGGCTAGCGGGTGAGGGTGAGGGGCAGGGCGCGGACGGCGCCGCCGGCCTGGAGGCGGGCGACGTAGACGCCGGGGGCGAGGCCCCCGAGGTCGACGGCGAGCGTCTGCCGGCCGCCCGGGAGCGGCCCGTCGGCGACGACGGCGACCTCGCGGCCGAGCGCGTCGTGGAGCGTGAGGCGGACGACGCGGCTGGCGTCGAGCGTGACGGCCAGCCGGGCGAGGCCCCGCGACGGGTTGGCGCCGGCGTGGCCGAGCGCGATGCCGGCCTCGGGCGCGTCGTCGGCGGAGGTGACGAGGCCCACTTCGTAGGCGCCGAGGTCGGGGGCCGTTCCCGCGAACGCGAGGCCGACGTCCACGCCGGCGTCGATGAGGTCGCTGCCCTCGGCCAGGTGGAGGAAGCCGGCAAGGTCGGGGAGGCTGCCGTCGGGGCCGCGCGGGCCGTCGGCGCCGGTGTCGTCGAGGCTCACGAAGTCGGCCGTCGTGGCGAGGTCGACGATCGCGTTCCACGAGTTGGCCTCGTCGTCGGCCACGGAGGCGTCCATGCGGACGCTCGCGGCCAGCGACACGTTGTTGCGGAGGACGTAGGGCGCCTGCTCATCGATCTGCGGGTCGTCGTCGAACTGGTAGTTGACGCCGCGGTTGAGGTACGCCGTGTTGTTGTAGACGGTCACGCCGCTCGCGTTGCCGTTCACGTCGAACCCGTTGGCGCGGTGGTCCCAGGCGAGGTTGCGGACGAGCGTGTGCGGCCCCTCGCCCTTGCCCAGCTTGAACCCGTTCGAGTCGCCGTTGAAGCCGGTGACGCCCCAGATGTTGAACCCGTTGCGGAAGGCCCAGTTGCCCTCGATGAGGACGCCGCCCTGGCCGGGGTCGTCGAGGCTCCAGAAGTCGTAGCCGTCGTCGGAGTTGGCCCAGGCGCGGTTGCCGCGGAGGACGTTCCCCTCCCCCACGCCGAACTTGACCGCGAAGCCGTCGGCGTTCTCGCCCCGGTTGCCCGGGTCGTAGTTCTCGTACGAGTCGTTGTTGAGGAGGAGGTTGTAGGCGGCGCCGTCGTTCACCTGGATGCCCGAGTCGCCGTTGCGCCGGGCCACCATCTGCTCGATCACGTTGTAGCTCGCGGCCTCGCCGGAGAGCTGGATCCCGTTGTCGTTCGAGTTCTCGACCGTGATCCCCCTGAGGTGGAGGTAGCTGGCCTGGACGTCGAACCCCTTGCTCGCGCCCGTAAAGTCGAAGACCGGCGGCTCGGGGTCCCCGGGGTAGGCCCAGACGTGGATGTAGGCCCCGTCCGCCCCGCTCTTCTGGAACCGGATGGGCGACGACGAGGCGTAGGCCGCGCCGCGGACGTAGACCGTGTCGCCCGGCGCCGCGCGCGCGAGCGCGGCCGGGAGCGTCAGCGGCGAGCCGATGGCGCCCGACCCGAGCGGGCTCCCGTTCGGGGCCACGAAGTAGGTCGACTGCGCCAGGGCGGGCGCGGCCAGCAGGAGGGCGAGGAGCGGTACAAGGCGCATGGTGGGAGACGCTAGGCGTCGCGGTCGAGGATGACGACGTCGCGGAGCACGAGCCCCTCGACGTGTTCGACGACGCTGTCCTCGGCGACGCCGGCGAACCGGCAGTCCGAGAGGGTCACGTCGCGGATGGGGGTGTGGGGGTAGCCGACGAGGTAGAGCGCCCGCTCTGAGCGCTCGCTCGTCACGCGGCGGACGTCGATGCCGCGGACGGTCGGCGGGAAGTCGCCGGCGTCGCCCTCCTCGTAGAGGAAGTTGATCCGGACGACGGCGTCGGCCACCTGGCCGGCCGTCACGTCGCGCATGTAGATGCCCTCGACGACGCCGCCGCGGATCGAGTTGGTCTTGATCCGGAGGACGCGCTCGAGGTTCGGGCTGTCCATGTCGCACCGCTCGGCGAACACGTTCCGGGCGCCGCCCGACATCTCGCTCCCGATGACCACGCCGCCGTGGCCGTCGCGCATCGTGCAGTCGCGCACGACGACGTTCTGGATCGGCGCCGCCAGCCGCCGACCGTCGGCGTTGCGGCCGGACTTGAGGGCGATGCAGTCGTCGCCGGTGTCGAAAAAGCAGCCCTCGATGAGGACGTCGGTGCAGGACTCGGGATTGCAGCCGTCGTTGTTCGGGCCGTGTGAGCGGGCCGTCACGCCGCGCACCGTCACGTTGGTGCAGAGCGTCGGGTGGAGCAGCCACATCGGCGAGCGGACGACGGTCACGCCCTCGATCAG
>CAXRFJ010000245.1:0-10858 GCA_964229475.1 Rubrivirga sp. | reverse complement strand
GCGGGGCGGGCCGGTCGGGTGGCTGTCGAGCCGCGCGGCCGAGACGCGCCGCCAGGACCCCGCGCGCCCCGGGGCGCCGGGCGGGGACGCCGGCCAGATCGTCGCGGTCCGCCCCGGCCCCGACGGCTTCCGCGTGACGTGGACCGACGGCGCGAGGGAGCGCGCGCTCGTCGTCGACCCGTGGAGCCCGCCGGCCGACGCCGAGGCCGCCCGTCTCGGCGACCGTGCGACGGGCCGGCTCTATCCGCTGGCGTACCGCCCCGCCGACCTCGACGGACGCGCGGCCGTGCTCGGCGCGGCGGCCGACGGCACGGTCGTCCTCTGGCTCGACTAGGCCGGCACGCTCACCGAGGCGGGGGCGCCTGCGAACCGGCGGCTCAGGACCGGCATCAGCCCGAGCAGGACGATGGCGGCGACCCCGGCGAGGGCGCCCGCGCCGAGCCACAGCTCCGTCGGCCCGGCGGCGGTCAGGACGAGCCCGCCGAGGGCGGGCCCGACGGCCTTCGCCAGCCCCCAGCTCGCGTGGTAGACGCCCTGGTACGAGCCGCGGAGCGCGGCCGGCGCCATCCGCGAGACGAGCGTCGGGACGACCGGGAGGAACGCCATCTCGCCCAGCGTCCAGATCACGGCGAACGCGGCGAAGGCCCAGAACGTCTCGGCCGTCGCCGTGAGCGCGAGGCCGACCGCGACGAGGAGCACCGCGCCCGGGACGAGCCCCGACGTCAGCCGCCGACCGACGAACGCCGCCACGGGCAGGCCGACGAGCACGATCAGCCCGCCGTTGACCGTCACGACGAGCCCGAACTCGAGCTCGCTCATGCCGGCCGCCGCCATCGTGAGGGGGAGCGCCGAGAACAGCTGGAAAAAGCCGATCCCGACGAGCAGGACGGCGACGGCGAGCGCCGCGAGCGACGCGTCGCGGGCGAGCGGGCCGAGCGAGAGCGTCCGCGCCGCGCCATCCGCGCCCGCCTCGGGCCGCGTCTCGGGGACGGCCACGAGCACGATGGCGGCGTAGCCGAGGAGCGTCGCGCCCTCCAGCCAGAAGAGGCCGGCGTAGGACCGCGCGGCGATGAGCCCGCCCAGCGCCGGCCCCACGGCCGCGCCCAGGTTGATGGCCCAGTAGACGATGGCGTAGGCCTGCGGCTGGCGCTCGTCGGGGAGCATGTCGGCCACGGCGGCCGAGACGGCCGGTCGGTACATCTCGGCGAGCAGCCCGAACGCGAACGCGCACGACGCGACGGCCGCGTAGGTCGGCGCGGCGGGCAGGAGGGCCACGGGCACGGCGGCGCCCGCGAGGCTCGCCAGCAGGACGGGCCGCCGGCCGACGCGGTCCGACAGCCACCCGCCGGCGAAGCCGCCCGCGAACGAGCCGGCGCCGTAGAGCGAGACCGCCAGCGTCGCCTGCGCCACGCTGAACCCGCGCTGCCCGGTCAGGTAGAGCGCGAGGAACGGCAGCACCACGAGGCCCGTCCGGTTCACGAACGTGCCCACGACGAGCATCCAGAACGGGCGGGGGTAGGCCGCGAGGGCGGCGCGCAGGGGGGCTCCGGTCACGCCCGAACGTACCGCGCCCCGGACGGGCGGGGCCGTCCGGGGCGCGGAGAAACCGGGGAGCCGACGGCGGCGCCCCTACTTCTTCTCGAGCTTGTCGGCCGCCTTGCCGAGGAGCTCGGTGGCCTTCGAGGCGGCCTTCTCGGCGAGGTCGCCCGCGGCGTGGGCCGCCTTGTCGGCGGCCTTCTTCGCCTGCTCCTTCACGGCGTCGGGCGCGAGGTCGGACGCCTTGTCGGCGAGGTTCTTGGCCGCGCCTTCGGCCTGGTCGGCGGCCTTCTTCGCGAGGTCGCCCGCGCCGTCCTTCAAGCTGTCGAGGTTCATGACGTTGGGGGTGGGTGGACGGGGAGTCTACGGCGCGGGGCCCCGCCGGGGTTCTAGTCGAGCGCGTCCTCGGCGGCGTCCGCCGCGTCGGCGTAGGCGTCGCCGGCGTGCTTGCGGGCCTTGCCGCCGAGCTCCTCGGCCGCGCCCTCGGCCTGCATCCGCTCGTTGTCGAGGGCGTCGCCGACGACCTTCTTGACCTTGCCCTTGAACTCGTCGACGGCGCCGGCCGCCTGCTCCTTCCGCCCGCGGGCCTCTTCCTCGTGGAGGGCCCGCTGCGCGTCGTTCGTGATGTCGTCCATGGGGGAGGGGGAAATGGGCCGCTTGGACGAGAGCGCGTCCCGGGCGGGTCCGGCGCCGGGGCGTCTTCACCCCGCCCCATGGAATCCCCTACTCCACCCGGGCCGCCTCGGCCTGGCGGTCGCGGTAGCCGTCGCGCGAGCGGACGTAGTCGGCCGCCAGCTTGTCGGTGATCCGCTCGGCGGCGAGGTCGGCGAGGCGGCCGAGGCCCGTCGCCATGTCGCGGGCCGAGAGCGTGGCGAGCGCGCGCCCCGTGATCACGTTGCCGGCCGCGAGCGGGAGCCCGAACAGGGACCGGTCGACGACCTCGCGCTCGCGGAGCTCGGCGTCCCACAGCGACACGCCGGTCCGCGCGTCGAGGAGGTGGACGTCGCCGACGAGCACGAAGTAGACCGCGCCCTCGTACGAGTCGGCCACGAGGGCGTAGTCGGCGATGCGGAGGTCGAGGACGAAGTCGGACGCCTCGGGCGTGGGCGCCGGAGCGAAGCGGAGGAGCGAGGCCGTCCGCGCCAGCGACTGCCGCGCGATCCGGTCGGCCACGTCGACCGTGGCCACGACGCTGTCGAGGCGGGCCTGGGCGCGCCGGGCCTGCCGCCGCTTCTCGAGCGACGTCCCCACGCGCACGGCCGTCCCGACCGGGTCGTAGGGGTCGATCCCGGACTCGACGGGGCTGCCGGCCTGGACGCGCGGGGCCGGCGGGATGGCGGCCGTCACGGCCACGCGGCGGCCGTCGAGCGAGACCTCGTCGAGCCGGTTCGAGGCCCCGCACCCGGAGGCGGCCATGAGGACGGCGGCGAGGGCGACGAGGAGGCGGGGGCGGGGGAACACGGTCGGACTCGGCGGGTGAGCGGAGGGCCTCTCGGAGGCCCTAGCTTAGCCGCTCCTTCCCCGGCCTCGGTAACCCCGGCTCCCCGTCATGCCCTACGTCGTCGCCCAGCCCTGCATCAACTGCAAGCACACCGACTGCGTGGAGGTCTGCCCCGTCGACTGTTTCTACGAGGGCCCGAACTTCCTCGCGATCCACCCCGACGAGTGCATCGACTGCAACGCGTGCGTGCCGGCGTGCCCCGTCGAGGCCATCTACGCCGACGACGAGCTCCCCGAGGAGTGGGCCCACTACACCGAGTGGAACGCGTACCTCGCCAACCAGTGGCAGGCGCTCGGCTACAACATCACGGAGAAGAAGCCGGAGCTCCCGGAGGCGGAAACGTGGGCCTCGCCGCCCCAGTCGGAGACGAAGAACGAGGAGGACATCCTCACGTGGGAGGGCGCCGAGTAGGCGCGCCCGGCGTGCTCCTGGCGGCGCTCGTCGGCGTCGCCGCGACGCTCGCCACGTTCCCGGTCCAGCGGGTCGGCCCGGTCGTCCGGGTCAGCAACGAGTGCGAGCCGCGCGACCACCCGGCCTGCTTCGGCCCGGTCCTCGCCGCCGGCCTCCCGCTCTGGTGGGTCTCGGACAGCCCCTGGGTCTCGGCCGGCGCCTCCCTGACCCCCGGGGTCGAGGACCCCATCCGCTGGTGGGCCTTCTGGGCCGACGTCACGCTGTGGGGCGCCGCCTTCGCCGCGGGGGCGAGGGCGCTCGGAAGGCGAGCCGGACGCTCGGCCTAGAGGACGGCCGCCAGCATGGCGACGGCGAGCACGGTCGACACGAGGGCCGAGCGGATCGCGGTGCGGGACGGGAAGACGGTCACGGAGGGAGGGACCAGGGGTGGCTCCAAGGTCCTGGTCGGGAGGGGTTTATGGCAAGAGCGTGTCCATGATCGTTTCCTGATGGATTGCCTGAGAGAAGGGTCAGGGAGCCGACATTAGGGCCCCCATCGCTTCCCCCCGGGCCGATGCCCTCCTGCGCCTTCCTCACCACCGACGACCTCGACGCGTTCGTGACCTACGACGCGGAGGCCGTGGCCCCGCTCGCCGCGCTCGGGTGGACGGTCGACGACGTCCCGTGGCGCGCCGAGGCGGACTGGGACGCCTACGACGCGGTCGTCATCCGGTCGCCGTGGGATTACCAGGACGCGCCGGACGACTTCCTGGCGGTGCTCGAGCAGATCGACGGGTCGGCGGCGCGCCTCGAGAACCCGCTGGCGGTCGTCCGCTGGAACCTCCGGAAGACGTACCTCCGCGACCTCGGCGCGGCCGGCGTGCCGATCGTCCCCACGCGGTGGGCGGAGAGCGGGGTGACCGCGGAGGTCCTCGCCGACGCGGCCCGCGAGTGGGGCGCGGCCGAGGTCGTCGCCAAGCCCGTCGTCAGCGCCAACGCCGACGGGACCTTTCGGCTGGCGGCGCCGGCCTCGCGGTCCGGCGACGGGGCGGATTGGGCCCGGGCGCTGTCGGCACTCGCTGACCGGCCGAGCCTCGTGCAGCCGTTCGTGCCGGCGGTCGTGGCGGAGGGCGAGTACTCCGTGTTCGCGTTCGGCGGGGCCGTCAGCCACGCCATCCTCAAGACGCCGGCCGCGGGCGACTTCCGGGTGCAGGAGGAGCACGGCGGCCGGATCCGCGGCGTGGCGCCGGAGCCCGCGCTCCTCGGCCTCGCGCGCCGCGCGCTGGCGGCCGTGCCCCACGACGCCCCGCTGCTCTACGCCCGCGTCGATGCCGTCCGGATGCCCGACGGCGGCTTCGCGGTCATGGAGCTGGAGCTGATCGAGCCGTCGCTGTACTTCCCGTTCGGGGACGGCTCGCCCGCCCGCTTCGCCGCCGCGCTCGACGCGCGGTTCCGATAGCCCCGCCTCGGTCGGCCAGTGCCGGAGGCCTCTCCCGTCCTCGGTCCTTCCGCTTCGACGCCGAGGCGGACCGGGCCGGGCCTCCCATCCCCGGGTCCGTTCCGAAGGGGCACCCGAGCGGCCGGCCCGCGTACGCAGCCACCCGCCACCGCACCCGCATGCAGCCGCCCCCGACCCCGCCCGACAGCACGCCCGCCGAGATCGACGCGGCCCTCGCCACGCTCCGGGCCCACGCGACCGAGTGGGCGCGCCTCCCGATCCCCGCGAAGGTCGAGCTCCTGGAGACGATCCGCCCGCGCATCGCCGACGTGGCGGGCCGCTGGGTGACCGCGGCGTCCCGCGCGAAGGGGCTCGCGGTCGGCTCGCCGCTGCGGGCCGAGGAGTGGACGTCGGGGCCGTGGGCCGTCGCCAACTACGTCGGCGCGCTCGCCGAGACGCTGCGGCACATCGAGGCCGGGACCGTCGCCGAGGCCCTCGCCGGGCGCGTCCGCCAGCGGCCCGACGCGCAGGCCGTCGTCCGCGTGCTGCCGGACGGGCTGTACGACCGCGTCCTCCTCAGCGGCGTCGAGGCCGACGTGTGGATGCAGCCGGGCGTCGCGGCGGCCGACGTGCCCGGCTCGGTCGGGGCGTTCTATCGGGAGGCGGCGCCGGAGGGGGGCGTCGCGCTCGTCCTCGGGGCGGGCAACATCGCGGCGATCCCGGCGCTCGACGTGCTCTACAAGCTGTTCGCCGAGGGGCAGGTGGTCCTGCTCAAGATGAACCCGGTGAACGGGTACCTCCAGCCGCTCTTCGAGGTCGTGTTCGGCGCGTTCGTCGAGGCCGGCGTCCTCCGCTTCGCGGCCGGCGGCGCGGACGTCGGCCGCTACCTCACCGACCACGAGGCGGTCGCCGCGATCCACATGACGGGGAGCGCGGCGCCGCACGACGCCATCGTCTACGGGACCGGGCCGGAGGGCGCGCGGCGGAAGGCGGCCGACGAGCCGCGGATCTCCGTGCCGGTGTCGAGCGAGCTCGGCGGCGTCAGCCCGTGCCTCGTGGTCCCGGGTGACTGGTCGGAGCCGGACCTCGTGTTCCAGGCCGAGCACGTGGCGTCCCAGAAGCTCCACAACGACGGGTTCAACTGCATCGCGAGCCAGGCCCTCGTCCTCGCCGACGGCTGGCGCCAGCGGGGCGCGTTCCTGGGCGAGCTCCGCCGCGTCCTGTCGACGGCCGCCGGCCGGCCGGCGTACTACCCCGGCGCCCAGGCGCGCCTCGACGCCTTCGCCGCGGCGTACCCGAACGCCGACCGGCTCGGCCCCGATGGCCAGCGCCTGCTGGCGACCGTCTCGCCCGAGGCCGGCGAGCCGGCGTTCGAGGACGAGGTCTTCGGCCCGGCCCTCGCCGTCACCGACCTCCCCGGCGGCGACGACCCCGCCGACTGGCTCGACCGCGCCGTCGACTGGTGCAACGAGACGCTGGCGGGCACGCTCGGCGCCACGATCCTCGTCCACCCGCGGACGCGGAAGGCGATGGGCGCGCGGTTCGAGGACGCGATCGCGCGGCTCCGCTACGGGACCGTCGGCGTGAACGTGTGGGCCGGCGCCGGCTTCTTCGTGGCGCAGGGGGCGTGGGGCGCGTTCCCCGGGCACACCCGCGACGACGTGCAGAGCGGGGTCGGCGTCGTCCACAACAGCTGGCTGTTCGAGCGGCCGCAGAAGACCGTGCTGTCCGGCCCGTTCGCCCCGTTCCCGCGCTCGCTCCTGCTCGGCGAGACGCACACGGCCCCGACGCCGCTCTACTTCGTGACGAACGAGACGGCCGAGACGACGGCCCGCCGCGTGACCGAGTTCGCGACGGCCCCGAGCCCGACGAAGCTGCCGGCCATCGTCGCCTCCGCCCTCCGCGGGTAGGCCCGCCGCGGCGCCGAGGCGGGCGGGGCCGGAACCGCCCGCGGCGGCGCGGGTGGAGGCCGCCGCCCATGGCCGACGAGCACCCGTTCCACCGGCGTCCGCACCGGACGCTCCTCGCGCTGGGCCTCCCCGTGCTCGGCTCGCTCGTCGCCGAGCCCCTCACGGGCCTCGTCGACACGGCGTTCGTCGCGCGGCTCGGCGCCGAAGAGCTCGCGGCGCTCGGGGTCGGGACGATCGTCCTCTCGGCGTCGCTGTGGATCTTCAACTTCCTCGGCGTCGGGACGCAGACGGCGGTGGCGCAGGCGCTCGGGCGCGGCGACCGCGAGGCGGCGGCCTCCACGACGGCCCACGCGCTGGCCCTCGCGCTCGCGTGCGGCGTCGGCGTCGCCCTCGTCGGGTGGCTCGCCGCCGGCCCGATCTCGCGGGGCATGGGGGCGGAGGGCGCCATCGTCGGGCTCGCCGCCGGCTACGTCCGGATCCGCGTGCTCGGCGCGCCGGCCGTGCTCGTGACGGTCGCCGCGTTCGGCGCGCTCCGCGGGCGCGAGGACATGACGACGCCGCTGGGGGTGGCCGTCGGCGTCAACCTCCTCAACGCCGCGCTCGACGGGCCGCTCGTGTTCGGGTGGGGGCCGGCGCCCGCGCTCGGCGTGGCCGGCGCCGCGTGGGCGAGCACGGCCGCCCAGTGGCTCGGCGCCGGGTGGGCCGCCCGCGCCGCGCTCGTGCGCCTCGGCCGGCCGGGCGCGCTCGCCTGGGCCGAGGTCGGCGCGCTCGTCCGCGTCGGCGGCGCGCTGTTCGTGCGGACCGGCCTGCTGACGCTCTTCCTCCTCCTCGCCACGCGCGCGGCGACGCAGGCTGGCGCCGAGGCCGGCGCGGCGCACCAGGCCATCCGCCAGGTGTGGGCGTTCACGGCCCTCTTCCTCGACGCGTTCGCCGTGACGGGGCAGAGCCTCGTGGCCGGGTTCGTGGGCGGCGGGACGATCCTCGCGGCGCGGCGGGCGGCGCGCGTCGTGCTCGGCTGGAGCGCGGGCGTCGGGCTCGCCCTGGCGGCCGCGCTGTGGAGCGCGACGCCGCTCGTCGAGGCGCTCCTCGTGCCCGAGTCCGCGCGGGCCGTGTTCCGGACGGCGTGGCTGGCGTCGCTCGTGTTCCTTCCCGTCAACGGGCTCACGTTCGGGACCGACGGCGTCCACTGGGGCACGGGCGACTTCCGCTACCTCGCCGCCGCGGTGGTCGTGGCGACCGGTCTCGGCGCCGCCGCGCTGGCGGCCGTCGACCCAGGGGCGCCCGGGGCCCTCGCCGCCATCTGGTGGATCACGGGCGGGTGGATCGTGGTCCGCGCCGGGTTCGGCCTCGTGCGGATCTGGCCCGGCGTCGGGCGCGCGCCGCTGGCCGGATAGGCCCGTCTCGGCGCTGGGCGGACGCGCCGGGCGGACCCGCTCGTGCCCGTCGCCCGTATCCCCGGGCGGAGGGGCGCACCCGCGTGGCGTGCCCCTCCGTCCGTTTCCGACCGCCGACGGGATTCCCCCACCGCCATGTCCGACAACGTCCTCCGAAACGCCGACGGCGAGCCGATCGACCTCGACGCGGTCGACTACCACGAGATCGCCCGCAGCGGCGACGCCGAGGTCCTCGACGCCTTCCTCCAGGCCGGCATCGACCCCGACCGCCGCGACGCGCACGGCCACTCGCTCCTCATGATCGCCGCCTACGCCGACCAGGAGCCGACGGTGGCCGTCCTGCTCCAGCGCGGCGCCGACCCCGACGCGCCCGACGAGGCCGGCAACACGCCGCTTATGGCCATGGCGTTCAAGGGCTACGTCGACCGCGCCCGCCAGCTGTTGGACGCGGGCGCCCAGCCGAACCGGAAGAACCCGGCCGGCGCGACGGCCCTCCACTTTGCCGCCCGCTTCGGCAACCTCGACACGGCCGCGCTCCTCGTCTCGCGCGGCGCCGACACGGAGGCCACGGACGACGAGGGCCGGACGCCCGCCGACCTCGCCCGCGAGAACGGCCACAGCTTCCTCGCGGGCCGCCTCGGCTGACCCCGCCTCGACGCCGAGGCGGTCAGGGCCGCCGGAGCGTCGCGCGGAGGGGCGGGCGCTCTCGGAACCACCCGACCCACGGCTCGAACGGGACGTCGCGCGGGCTCCAGTGCGGCCGCTGGCGGCCGAAGAGCGCGAGCAGGACGCCGGTCCGCCGCGCCCCGACCGTGCCCGACCAGCGGACGCCGCCGCCCGGGTCTAGGATCGTGAGCGCGTCGCCGGGGCGGAGCTCCATCGTCCCGGCGCGGTCCCACTGGTCGCCGGCGACGGGGGCCTCGTCCTGGAAGACCAAGAGGTAGTCGCCCTCCATCCCTTGCTCGTTGTAGTCGGAGATCCAGCCGTGGAGCGTCTCGGGCATCGGGTGGGGGGGAGGGCGTCCCCGAAGATGCACCGGGGGCGCTCCTCCGACCCCTCCCGCCTCGGCGCCGAGGCGGGAGGGGTCAGCCCGTCTCGACGGACCCGGTGAGCGGGACGCCCTCGACCGGCAGCCCGGGCTCGGACGGCGCGGGCACCTTCTCGACGATCTCGTAGAGGTCGAGCCGGCGGTCGGTCCACGGGCGGACGGTCCCGGCGATCCGGTTGCGGCGCGTGAGCTCGAGGTCGAGGTCGGCCACGACGAGCGCCTCGACGTTCGGCTCGCACTCGGCCGCCACGCCGTCGCGCGCGAACGGGAAGTCGGACGGCGTGAAGACCCCGCTCTGGGCGTAGTTCACGTCCATGTTGTCGACGTCGGGGATGAGGCCCGTCACGCCGGCCGTGACCACGTACATCTGGTTCTCGATGGCGCGGGCCTGGGCGCAGAGCCGGACGCGGAGGTAGCCCTGCCGGTTGTCGGTGCAGAACGGGACGAACAGGATCTGCGCGCCGCGCTGCGCCGCGATCCGCGCGACCTCGGGGAACTCGACGTCGTAGCAGATCGAGATCGCGACGCGCCCGCGGTCGGTGTCGAACACGCGGACGCCGTCGCCGGCCCTCACGCCCCACCAGCGGGCCTCGCTGGGCGTGATGTGGAGCTTCTTCTGCGCCTCGATGGTCCCGTCGCGGCGGAAGAGGTACGCGACGTTGTAGATGCCGTCGTCCTCCTCGACGTAGGTGCTCCCGCCGACGATGTTCGTGTTGTAGCGGACGGCGAGGTCGTGGAACAGGTCGAGGTAGTCGGGCGCGAGCGCGGCCAGCTGGCGGACGGCCTTCCCGCGCCGGGCCGGCGGCAGGAACGACAGGAGCTGGAGCGTAAAGATCTCCGGGAAGAGGACGAAGTCGGCCCGGTAGCCGCCGGCGGCGTCGACGAAGAACGTGACCTGCTTGGCGAACTCGTCGAACGAGGCGACCGGCCGCATCGGGTACTGGACGGCGCCGACGCGGACCGGGAACGTGCTCCGCGTCCGCTCGGCGGGGTCCGGCGCGTGGTGGAGGTTCACCCACTCCATGATGACGCCGTAGCCCAGGCTCTCCTCATCGTCCGGCAGGTAGCCCTGCACGACGCGCTTGATGGCGAACCCGTTGGCGAGCTGGAAGCTGAGGACCGGCTCCACCAGCTCGCGCGCGACGACGGCCTCGACGTACGCCTGGGCCGTCATCTCGTCGGCGACCTTGTGGTAGCCCGGGAGGCGCCCGCCGATCACGATCCGCCGGAGGTTGCGGCGGCGGCACAGCGCCTTCCGCTCCTCGTAGAGCCGCCGCCCGATCCGCATCCCCTGGAACGCGGGGTCGACGGCCACCTCGATGCCGTAGAGCGAGTCGCCGTCGGGGTCGTGGCTGCCCGCGAGGTCGTCGTGGACGACGTCGTCGTAGACGTGGCTCGGCCCGTACTCGTCGACGTCGACCTGGAGGCTGAGGGCCGTCGCCACGAGGCGGCCGTCGATCTCGACGCCGATCTGGCCCTCGGGGAACCGCCGCGTGAGCGCGTCGAGCTCGGCCTCGGACCACGTCTCCATGCCGGGGAAGCACAGGCCGTGGAGCTGGACGATGGCGTCGTGGTCGGCCGGCGTGAGCGGGCGGACGCGGAGCTGGGTCTGGAAGTCGTCGAGGTCGATCTCGGGCACGG
>CAXRFJ010000244.1:0-3750 GCA_964229475.1 Rubrivirga sp. | reverse complement strand
CGCGCCCCTCCGCGAGGTCTACGCGCCGCACGCCGTGTTCGTCCTCCGTGCGCCCGGCACCGGCGCGGCTCCCATCGCCGATCTCGCCCCGTTCGTCGAGGCCCAGACCGCCGTCGGCGGCCGCGCGACGGCCTACGTGTGCGAGGACCACGCCTGCCAGGCGCCGACCACAGACGCCGACGGCGCCCGGCGGTCGCTGGCGGACGCCGTCGGGCCGTAGCTCGCGGGCCGGGCGAGCTAGCCGGTGACGAGCCGGATCGTCCCGCTGCCGGTGCCGACCGAGAGCAGCGGGCCGCCCGCGCCGAGCCGGCCGCGGGCCTGGTCGCGCTCGCGGTGGCCGGAGAAGCCGAGCGCGTCGTCGATGCGGACCGAGCCGCCGTCGAGGTCGACGTCGAAGCCGGCCCCGCGCGGGAGCCGGAGCTCGACCGAGCCGCTGCCCGTGCTGACGCGCGAGGCCGCCGCGCGCCGGAGCGTCATCGCGACGCCGCCGGAGCCCGTGTCGACGTGCGTCTCGCCGTCGACCTCGCCGACCGAGACGCTGCCCGAGCCGGTGTCGACCGAAAGCGCGCCGTAGACGCGGTCGACGGACACGCTGCCGGAGCCGGTGTCGATGGTGACGTCGCCGCGGAGCGTCTGCGCCTGGACGCTGCCGGAGCCCGTGTCGAGCGAGATCCGGTCGCCCTCGACGTCCTCGACGCGGACCGAGCCGCTGCCGACGTCGACCCGGAGGTCCCCGACCAGCGACGCCACGTCGACGCCCCCCGAGCCCAGGTCGATGTCGGCCGAGTAGCGGCG
The DNA here is from genome assembly GCA_964229475.1 of Rubrivirga sp. Classification (GTDB taxonomy): domain Bacteria; phylum Bacteroidota; class Rhodothermia; order Rhodothermales; family Rubricoccaceae; genus Rubrivirga. Next base: position 2,955 of record CAXRFJ010000244.1, on the reverse strand, counting down.
CGGGATCTCGATCGTGACCTCGAAGCGGGCGTCGGTCCGGCTCATCGACCAGCGCCGCTGCGGCGGGTCGGTGCGGACGACGAGGTCGCCGCCGTCGGTGCGCGCCGAGAACCGGCGCCGCTGGAACTCGGCCTCGGCGTCCCGGCCGCGGCCCTCGACCACGACGCGGGCGCGGTCGCCGGAGACCGTCCGCACGGTCACGCTCTCGCTGCCCAGGTCGACCGTCAGTTCGCCGCCCTCACGGACGCGGAACGACTCGTCGAAGAGCACGTCGCGGGACGAGACCCGCAGGACGGTGACGTCGGCCGTCCGCTCCCCGACGCGCTCGGCGCGGTGGTCGGCGTGGAACACCGCGCGGGCGACGGCGCGGATCGACGTCCCCGCGACGAGGAGGAGGAGGAACCCGAAGAGGGTCAGGAGGGCTCGTTGGACGCGGGGGCGGGACATGGGCGGAGAGGGGAGAGGCGCGTGGGCGTCCGACGGGGCACCCGCAGAGGATGTTACACCCGACTGCTAAAAAACCAGCAGACTCGGCCTCGTCCCCCCGCCAGCTCCGCCGCTGGCTCCCGGTCGGGTCCACCGACACGCCGAGGCGGGAGGCGTCGCTACCGGACCTCGACGGCGTCGACGTTCACCTCGACCCGGACCTCGCGGTCCCGGCGGTCGTGCCGGTGCTCGTGGTGCCGGTGCGTGTGCTCGATCCGGTGCTCCCGGTGGTGGTCGTGCCGGTCGAAGCGGAGGCCCCGGAGCTGCTGGATGGCGACGACCGCGAAGAGGACGAGCAGGATCGGGACGGCGATGCGCTGGAAGCGGCGGCGTTCGGACATGGCGGCACTCGGGAGCGGGGACGCCCGTACGAACGCGCCGCCCCCGAGTTACGCGTGTCCCCGCTCCCGCCCTCGTTCTTCGCCCGCCCGACCCTCCAGGTCGCCCGCGACCTCCTCGGCGCGCTCCTCGTCTACGACTCGCCCGACGACGGCCGACTGGCCGGGCGGATCGTCGAGACCGAGGGCTACCGCGCCGACGACCCCGCGATGCACGGGTGGAAGGCCACGTTCGGCGACGACGGCCGCGTCCGCCCCGTCGGCCGCGCGGCCGACCTGTTCGCGGCGCCGGGGACGGCGTACGTCTACAAGGTCTACTACACGCACTGGCTGCTCAACGTGGTGACCGAGCCCGAGGGCGAGGCGGGGGCCGTGCTCATCCGCGCCGTCGAGCCGGTCGAGGGGGAGGCGGCCATGACCGCCAACCGTCCCGCCTCGGTCCGCCGCCGGCGGGACCTGACGAACGGGCCCGGCAAGCTGACGCAGGCGTTCGGCATCAACGAGGGGCCGGAGGCGACCGCCAGCCGGTTCCACGGGGCCGACCTCACGGCGCCCCCGCTGTTCTTCGCCGAGGGCGACGCCGTGCCCGACGCCCGCGTCGAGGCGACGAGCCGGATCGGCATCTCGCGCGGCATCGACCTCGACTACCGGTTCGTCGTGGTCGGCAGCCCGTTCGTGTCGCCGGGCGAGCCGAGCGCCGTCCGCCGGGCCCGGAAGACGGGCGGCGGCTGAGTCCGGGCCTTCCCCACGCCGGCGCCGGGCGGAGCCGGGGCGGGGGAGCGGCGTTGGCCCGGACCTCGACCCCCGACTCGTGCTCCCGATCCACGCCCGCGCCGCCGCCACCTGGGAGGCCGTCCGCGCCAGCTACTGGTTCCTCCCGTCGCTCATGACGATCACCGCGGCCGGCCTGTCGGTCGTGCTGATCGGCCTCGACGTCCGGCTCGGGGCCGAGTGGATCCGCGACGTCCCGTTCCTCTACGGCAACCGGCCGGAGGGCGCGCGCGCCGTGCTCTCGACCATCGCGGGCTCGATGATCGGCGTGGCCGGCGTCACGTTCTCGATCACGATCGCGAGCGTGGTCTACGCGAGCGGCCAGTACGGCCCGCGGCTGCTGACCAACTTCATGGACGACCGGGGCAACCAGATTACGCTCGGCACCTTTATCGCGACGTTCCTCTACTGCCTCCTCGTGCTCCGCACGATCCGGACGGCCGGGGAGGGGGAGGGGGCCATCGGCGAGTTCGTCCCGCACGTCGCGATCCTCGTCGGGCTGGCGCTGGCGGTCGCCTCGGTCGGCGTGCTCATCTTCTTTATCCACCACGTCCCCGAGAGCATCCACGTCTCGAACCTCGTGGCCGGCGTCGGGCGCGACCTCCTGGGCAAGGTGGGCACGCTGTTCCCGGAGCGGATCGGGGCCGGCGGCACGACGACCGACGCGGACGGGGGCGAGACCGAGTCCCCGCTCCCGGACGGCTTCTACGACGGCGCCCGGCGGGTCGCCGCCGACGGCGCCGGCTACCTCTCCGGCATCGACGCCGACGCGATGCTCCGGCTGGCGTGCGAGCACGACCTCCTGCTCCGCGTCCGCCACCGGCCCGGCGACTTCGTGGCCGACGGCGACACGCTCGTCCTCGCGTGGCCGCCGGACCGCGTCACGGACGGGGCCTGCGTCGCCATCCGGACCGCCTTCGCGTGGGGCGCCCAGCGGACCGCCCGCCAGGACGTCCGCTTCCTCGTCGACGAGCTGGTCGAGATCGCGGCGCGGGCGCTGTCGCCGGGCGTCAACGACCCGTTCACGGCCATCTCGTGCGTCGACTGGCTCGGCGCCGCGCTCAAGGACCTCGCCGGGCGCGACTTCCCGCGGCCCGAGCGCTACGACCGCGACGGCGCGCTCCGCGTGGTGGCCCACCCGACGACGTTCGAGCAGTTCGTGGCCGGCGTGTTCGGCCAGCTCCGGCCCTACCTCGCGGCCGACCGGAACGCCGCGCTCCACGCGCTCAAGGTGATCGGCGAGATCGCGGGGCGCGCGACCGACGACGACCAGCGCGCCGCGCTCCGCCGCGAGGCCGACGCGATCCTCGACGGGGCCCGGGCCGCGCTGGCACTCGAGGCCGACCGCGACGCGGTCCGC
>CAXRFJ010000243.1:0-3496 GCA_964229475.1 Rubrivirga sp. | reverse complement strand
CGACATCACGCGCGTCTCGCCGGTCGGCGGGACGTTCTCGGAGCGCCACCGGGCGATCTACGACCTCGTCCTCGAGGCGCAGCTCGCGTGCGTCGAGGGCTGCGCGCCGGGTGTCTCGTTCCGCGACCTCCACGACCTCGCGTCGAGGACCCTCGCCGCCGGCCTCGTCGACCTCGGCCTCCTCCGGGGCGACGTCGACGAGCTGGTGGCCGACGGGGCGCACACGCTCTTTTTCCACCACGGCCTCGGGCACCCGATGGGCCTCGACGTCCACGACCTCGAGGGACTCGGCGAGGACCGCGTGGGTTACGCCGACGAGGCCACGCGCAGCGCGCAGTTCGGGACGAAGTTCCTCCGCTTCGCGCGCACGCTCCGCCCCGGCCACGTGATGACCGTCGAACCCGGCCTCTACTTCAACGCCACGCTCATCGACCTCTGGCACTCGGAGGGCAAGTACGCCGACGCCGTCGACTACGACGAGGCCAAGCGGTGGGTCGGCTTCGGCGGCGTCCGGATCGAGGACGACGTGCTGATCACGGACGACGGGCACCGCGTGCTCGGGCCGCCGATCCCCAAGCGCCCCGAGGACGTCGAGGCCGTCGTACAGGGCGGGGCGTGAGGCCCGTCGTCACCGTGGGGCTCCGGCCGGGCGCGCTCGCCGCGGCCGACCGGCTGGGGCGCCCGGTGGTCGCCGTCGTCGAGAAGGCGCCGGGCCCCCGGGCCGCGGCCCGGCTGGCGGGCGTCGTCGTCGCCCCGTTCGACCCGGAGCCCGAGCCCTGGGCCGCCGTTGCCGACGCGGTCCGGGGGCACGACCCCGCGGCCGTCGTGCCGCTCACCGAGCGGTCGGTCCCGCCGGCCGCCCACCTCGCCGCGGCGCTCGGGCTGCCCGGGCTCACCGCCGAGGCGGCCCGCCGGTGCAGCGACAAGCGGGCGATGAAGCGCGCCGCCCGCGCCGCCGGCGTCCCCTGCGCCGACGTGGTCGAGGCGGAGGACGGGCTGAGCGGCGCCGAGATCGTCGAGCGGCTGGGGCTCCCGCTCGTGCTCAAGTCGGCCGTCGGGTCGGGGAGCCGGGGGACCCGGATCGTCCGCGACGCGGCCGACGTGCCCGCCGCCCTCCCACCGGGCTGGCTGGCCGAGTCGTTCGTCGACGGCGTCGAGATGAGCGTCGAGTCGCTCGTGGTCGACGGCGAGACGGTCTGGATCAGCCCGACGCAGTACCTCGAGCCGGCGTGGGCGAGCCTCGTCCCGGCCCCGCTCTCCGACGCCGACCGCGCGGCGGCGCTCGCGCTCGCCGAGGCGGCCCGGGTCGCGCTCGGCGTGACCGCGGGGATGACGCACGCGGAGCTATTCCTGACGCCGCGCGGCCCCGTCTTCGGCGAGCTGGCGGCGCGCCCGCCCGGCGGCCACCTCATGCCGCTCATCCGCCACGCCTACGGCGCCGACCCGTGGGAGGCCGTGCTGCGAGTGGCCGTCGGCGAGCCGCACGGGATGCCGGCCGAGCCGACTCGGGTCGCGGCCGTCCGCCTCCTCCACCCGGGGCCGGGGACGGTCACGGCGGCAGAGGGCGCCGACGCCGTGCGCGCGATGCCGGGCGTCGAGGCGTGCGCGCTCCGCGTCGGCCTCGGGGACGCAGTGGGCCCTCGGGAGGGGACGGGCCAGGAGGTCGGCCACGTGCTCGTGACGGGCGCGACGGCCGGGGAGGCGGAGGCGCGGCTGGCGGAGGCGGTCGCCGGGGTCCGGGTCGAGGTCATGAGATAATCCAGCGCACAGTCCTTCGCTCTGCGACATCGTCGTGCCACCCGGGCAGGTTGAATCGCAAACCGTTCCACCGCGCTTGTGTCAGCGATCGAACTCCTGTTCCTCTCCGTCGTCGGGGGCGCCATCTATGGAGTGGCCTACTTCGTCTTCAAGCCTCGCCGTGGTGACGGTCGCATCGTCCGTTACTACGACGCTCGTGGAAGGATGGTCGAAGCGGCGGCTCTCTTCGAGGAACGCGGCGCCTCGGGACACATCGGCCGCCCCTATGGTGGAGTCGTGAGAGGTCTCGTCGTCACCGTGACCGACGATCACCTCTTGGTTCGATCTCGGTTCGGAATCGGGGTCCTCGCTCCCGACCTCGACATGACGATCCCACTCGATGCAATCCGCCGTGTCACCTGCGCCAGGCTCAGTCGGATTGAGTTCGAGAACGAGAGTGGGAGGAGCACCGAACTCTGGCTGGTATTGAAGTGGTCGAGCGACTTCGAGGCCGCGCTGCACTCACGTGAGAGCGAGACTCCCGCCGAAGGGCTTTGGCAGAGTGGCTGTACGTAGGAGCGCTGGAGAATCCGAGCCGGCCAGACTCGTACGGGGTTGAATCGGTGGCGCCGACCGGTCCCATTCACCCCGTCAGCAGCACCTTGCCCCAGCGGCCATGTGATGTCGCGGCCCGGACCGCCTCGGCGGCGTCGCCGAGGTCGAAGGAGCCGGCGACGGGCAGCGTGATGGCGCCCTCGACGGCGAGGCCCGCCAGCGCCGAGAGCGCGTCGCGGATCGCGGTGGGTTTCGCGCGTGACGCCCACTGCGTCCGCCACAGGCCGCGCACGCGGACGTCGCGGTAGATCAGCGCGGCCGGCGACACGGGCAGCGGCTCGCCGCTCAGCGCGCCGTAGACGACGTGCGTCCCGCCCTCCGCCAGCGCCGATGTCGCGAGCGCGCCCGTCTCGCCCGCGACCGGGTCGAACACGGCCTTCGCGCCGCCCTCGCCGACGGCCTCGCGCAGCGCCGCCCGCGCTGCCTTCGTGTTCCCCTCCGCCACCACGACGCGCACGCCGATCGCCTCCAGCGGCGCGCGGTGGCTCTCGCGGCGGACGATCGCGACCGGGTGCGCCCCGCGGCGGACCGCCAGCCGGGCGGCGATCCGGGCGACGGCGCTCGCGCCGGCCGTCTGCACGACCACGTCGCCCGCGTGGAGCGAGACGGCCTCGTGGAGGAGCCACGCCGTGAGCGGGTTGACGAACAGCTGGGCCGCCGCCTCGTCCGCGAGCGCGTCCGGCACCGGGACCGCCTGGTCGGCCGGGAGGACGACGGCCTCCTGCCACGTCGGCGCCTCGCCGAGCTTGACGACGCGCTGCCCGAGGCGGCCCGCCTCGACGCCCTCGCCGACCGCGTCGATGGTGCCGACCCCCTCGTTCCCGCCGACGGCGGGGAGGTCGCGCGCACGGCCGTACGTCCCGCGCACCATCGACAGGTCGGCCGGGTTGACGGACCGGTGCGTGAGGCGGACGCGGACCTCGCCGGGGCCGGGCTCGGGCGTGGGGACGTCGTCGAGCTGGAGGACCTCGGCGGGCGGGCCGTGGCGGTGGAAGCGGAGGGCGCGCATGGTCAGTTGAGGCGGTAGCGCTCTTCGGACGGCGGAGGGGCCGGCGCCGTTCGCCGGTGCGTCCACACGGCCACGGCCTGGGTGAGCGCGGCGCCGACGAGGATCGCGAGGGGCCCGCCGACGAACATCAGCCCG
>CAXRFJ010000242.1:0-10208 GCA_964229475.1 Rubrivirga sp. | reverse complement strand
CTCGGCCTCGGCCACGCCGACGCCGCGGACGTGGAGCCGGTCGAGGTCGTCGGCGCTCGCGACGACGGCGCAGATCTTGGTGGTTCCGATGTCGACGCCGACGACGACGCGGTCGCCGGACTGCTCGGGATGAGGCATGGTGGGGGGGGTGTGAGTTAGGCGGGGGGCGTCAAGGCCGCGGGGGGGGCGGCCTCGGTCGAGTCGGGGGCGGTGCCAGGCCCGCGCTCCCGCGTGACGACCTGGCCGTCGAAGCGGAGGTCGACGAGGTCGAACCGGACCTCGGGCTGGGGCAGGACGGCCTGGTCCCAGAAGGCGCGGAGCCGGCGGAGCTGGTCGGCGTGCTCGCCCGGCGTGGTGCCGAGGCGGACCGGGAGGCTGCCGTGGGCGGCGACGGGCGTGGTCCAGAGCGTCGGGCGGCGGCCCCACGCGACCTCGGAGACGAGGGCCTGCGTGCCCTCGTCGGCGTGGGCGAGGGCGGCCAGGAACGAGCGGAGGCCCGCGCTGGCGACCGGCTGGGTCGGGTGGTAGGGCGGAGCGCCGCTCAGCACCGGCACGTCGTAGACGGCCGGCGACGCGGCGGCGACGGGCATCGCGTAGCCGGCGGCGTCGAGGAAGTGGCTCTGGCGGCCGTCGGCGTCGAGCACGAGGGCGACGGGCACGCGCTCCTCGACGGCGATCCGCAGCGTCCCGGTCGGGAGCCGGCGGACCGAGGCGGACGCGACCCACGGGTGGGCCTGGACGCGGTCCTCCATCAGCGCGGGCGAGAGCGAGAACAGGGCGACGGAGTCGGGCTCGGCGCGCGTGAGCGCGGCCACCTCGGCCTCGGGCGCGTGCTCGGCGCCGACGACCGCGATCGTCTCGAGCGGGAGCGTCCGCTGCCACAGCCACGCGGCGCCGAGCGCGAGCGCCAGCACGGCGAGCCCGAGGCCCCGGAGGACGCGGCGGCGGCGGTCGGCCTTCGTGGGGGTGCTGCGCGTGCTCATCGGTCGCCGACCGGCGTCGTGTCGCCGGTCTGGAGCTGGTGGAGGAACGACTCGCCGAAGCGCCACACGTCGCCGGCCCCCATCGTCAGGACGAGGTCGCCGGGGTGGACGAGGCTGTGGAGGTGGGCCGGCAGCGCGCCCTTCTGCGAGACGTAGTGGACGTCGCGGTGCCCGAACTGGCGGGCGAGGTCGGCGATCATCTTGCCGCTCACGCCCTCGATGGGCTCCTCGCGGGCTGGGAAGACGTCGGTGACCACGAGCACGTCGGCGTCGTAGAAGGCGCGGGCGAAGTCCTCGGCGAGGTCGCGCGTGCGGCTGTAGAGGTGGGGCTGGAACACGGCCACGATCCGCCGATCGCTCCACCCGCGGGCGGCGGCCTCCAGCGTCGCCTCGACCTCGGTCGGGTGGTGGGCGTAGTCGTCGACGACGAGGACGGTCCCGGTCTCGCCGGCCGCCGTGAGCTCGGCCTCGCCCTTGACCTGGAAGCGCCGGTCGACGCCCTGGTACTGGCCGAGGGCCTCGACGATGGTCTCGAACGGGACGGCGAGTTCGAGCCCGACGGCCACGGCCGCGAGCGCGTTGCGGACGTTGTGGAGCCCCGGGGCCTGAAGAACGACGGTGCCGAGACGCTCGACGCCCTCGAAGACGTCGAAGTGCGTCTCGGCACCGGCCTGGTCCACGTTCTCGGCTCGGAGCGAGGCCTGGCGGCTCGTCCCGTAGGTGCGGACAGGACGGTGGATCCGCCCGAGCACGCTCCGCACGTTCTCGTCGTCGAGACAGAGAATCGCGGCGCCGAAGAAGGGGACCGAGTTGGCGAACTGGACGAAGGCGTCCTTGATGTCGTCGAGGTCCTCGTAAATGTCGAGGTGGTCGGCCTCGATGTTCGTGACCACGGCGACGATGGGGGCCAGCCGGAGGAACGTCCGGTCGTACTCGTCGGCCTCGACCACGATGATCTCGCCGCCGCCCGCGACCGCGTTCGAGCCGAACACGGCCACCTTCCCGCCCACGATGATCGTCGGGTCGAGCCCGGCGTGCTGGGCCACGAGGCCCACCATCGTCGTCGTCGTCGTCTTGCCGTGCGTGCCCGCGATGCCGACGCCGCGCTTGGCGCGCATCAGCTCGCCGAGCATCTCGGAGCGCTTAATGATGGGGATCAGCCGGCGCTGGGCCTCGGCCGTCTCCGGGTTCGCGTCGGGGGCCTTGACCGCCGACGAGTACACGACGACGTCGGCGTCTTGGACGTGCTCGGCCGCGTGGCCCTCGTGCACGACGGCGCCGAGCTCCTCGAGCCGGGCCGTCACGTCGCTCTTCTTGAGGTCCGAGCCGGTCACCGCGAACCCGCGATTCAAGAGGACCTCGGCGATCGACGACATCCCGATCCCGCCGATCCCCACCATGTGGATCCGGCGGACGGTGCCCATCTCCCCGTGCTTGCGCGGCTCGCTCATCGGTCCCCTCCCGGCTGGGCCAGGGCCACGACGGCCTCGGCGATCGTGGCGGCGGCCTCGGGCCGCGCGATGGCGAGCGCGGCCTCGGTCATCCGCTGGCGCTCGGCGGCGTCGTGGAGCAGCGGCGGGACGACGTCCGCGAAGCGCCGCGCGAGGTCGGGCTCGGGCAGGAGCACCGCGGCCCCGGCGTCGACGAGGGCGCGGGCGTTCTTGGTCTGGTGGTCGGCCGTGACGTTGGGGCTGGGGACGAGGACGGAGGGCGTGCCGGTGACGGCCAGCTCGGAGCAGGTGATGGCGCCGGACCGGCACAGCGCGAGGTCGGCGGCCGCGTAGGCCAGGTCCATCCGGTCGAGGTAGGGGACGAGGCGGAGGCGCGGATGGTCCGGGACGGCCTCGCGGAGCGTGTCGTAGTAGCGCTTGCCGGCGGCCCAGATCACGAACGTCCGCTCGTCGGCGAGGAGGCCGTCGATGGCCAGCTTGAGCGCGCCGTTGATGGGCCCGGCGCCGAGCGACCCGCCCATGGCGAGGAGCACGTCGGCGCCGTCGGGCACGCCCCAGTGGGCGCGCGCCGCGTCGCGGTCGACGCCCACGAGGTCCTGGCGGACCGGGTTGCCGGAGACGGACGTCTCGGCGCCCTCGAAGTAGGGCGCGGCGGCCTCGAAGGCGAGGAACACCTCGGCCGCGCGCTTGGCGAGCAGCTTGTTGGTGGCCCCGGCGTAGGCGTTCTGCTCCTGGAGCACGAGCGGGACCCCGCGCATCGACGCCACGAGGCCGACCGGGCCGCTCGCGTAGCCGCCCGTCCCCACGACCACGTCGGGCTCGAAGGCGCCGACGAGCCGCCAGCTGTCCCAGAGGCCCTTGGCCAGCTTGAACGGGAACGCGAGGTTCTTGGCGACCGCCGACGGCGAGAGGCCCCGCTGGAAGCCGCTCACGGTCACGGCGCGGATCGGGTAGCCGGCCTTCGGGACGGCCTCCCACTCCATCCGGTCGCGCGTGCCCGCGAAGGCGACGGCCGCGTCCGGCTCGAGCTGGCGGACGGCGTCGGCGATGGCGATGGCCGGGTAGACGTGCCCGCCCGTGCCGCCGCAGGCGAACAGCACGCGCGGCGTCCCCGCCGGGAGGGCGGCGCGCGCGTCGGTCGTCGTGGGGTCGGTGGCGGTCACGGGTGGTGGGAGTCGGTCGGCCTGACTGCGTCGACCTGTCGGTTCGGCGTCGAGGCGGGGGAGGTCGGTCGGGGCACACCGCCGGTGTGCCCGTGCGGGCTAGGTGGAGGGCTGGGTGTGGCGCGAGACGTTGAGCAGGATCCCGACCATGGCGCCGGTGGCGAGCATCGACGTGCCGCCGTAGCTCACGAACGGCATCGCCAGCCCGGTCACGGGCAGCAGCCCGCACGTGACCATGGCGTTGACGAACCCGCCGAGCACGACGGCCGTGGTCAGGCCGGTGGCGAGGAACAGGCCGAGCGGGTCCGGCGCGCCGCGCGCGACCCGGAGGAACCCCCGCCCGAGGATCCAGACGAACACGAACAGGACGAGGAGGGCGCCCACCAAACCGTACTCCTCGGCGATGATGGCGAGGATGAAGTCGTTGTACGGAGCCGGCAGAAAATCGCGCTGGACGCTCTTGCCCGGCCCCACGCCCGTCAGCCCGCCCATGGCGATGGCGATGCGGGCCTGGTCGGCCTGGTAGTTCTCGTCGGCGCCGGAGATCTCGACGGCGTCGTCGTTCGAGGCGAACAGCTCGATCCCGGTCCACGCCTCGACGCGCGCCGCCCGCTGCGGACTCGAGGCGAGGAAGCCGATGGCCAGGATCAGCCCGGCCAGCCCGACCGCCGCCATGTGGAGCACGCGGACGCGCCCGACGAACAGCATCGCGCCCATCGTCATCGACAGGACGGCCGCCGTCGAGAGGTCCTCCATCCCGATCAGGAGGACGGTCGGCGCGATCCACACCAACAGGGGCGCGAACCCGCGCGAGAGGTCGCCGATGTAGTCCTGCTTCTTGGCGAGCAGGACGGCCACGTGGAGGATCAGCGCCACCTTGGCCAGGTCCGACGGCTGGAACGAGATCGGGCCGAGCTCCAGCCACCGCTGGGCCCCGTTCGTCACGGCGCCGAGCGCCTGGACGGCCACGAGCAGCCCGAGCGACCCGACGAGCGCCACCTTCGACAGCCGCGCGAGCCACCGGTAGTTGACGAGCGACATCACGCCGGCCACGCCCAGCGCCAGCCCCACGCGGAGGAGGTGCCGGAACAGGAACCGCTCGGTGTCGCCGCCCGACTTCGTCTCGGCCAGGAACGACACGGCCGAGTACACCGCCAGCACGCCGGCGGCGCTGAGCGCGAGGACGGCCCAGATCACGGCCCGGTCGGCCGGGCGGCGGGTGGGAGCGGAGGCGGTGGCGGTCGCCATCAGGTCAGGTGAGTCGGTCGGCCTCGGGGGAGCTGGCGGAAGTGCCGAGGCGGGGGAGGTCGGAGGGCGATTGCGTGTTGCGTGTTGCGTGGCGGGCACTCCGATCACGCAACACGAAACACGCTACAGGGCGTGGACGAGGCGCTTGAAGGTGTCGCCGCGGTCCTCGTAGTTCTCGTACATGTCGAACGAGGCGCAGGCCGGGCTGAGGAGCACCGTGTCGCCGGCCTCGGCGAGGAGCTGGGCGTACTGGATGGCCTCCTCCATCGAGTCGGCGCGGACGACGCGGCCGGTGTGCGGCCCGAGCTCCTGCTCGACGGCGTCGGCCCCCTCGCCGATGGCCACGATCCCCTTGACGCGCTCCTCGACGAGGCGCTTGAGCGGCTCGTAGTCGTTGCCCTTGTCGCGCCCGCCCGCGATCAGGACCACGCGCGGGCCGTCGGGCGCGGGGAAGCTCTCGAGCGCGTACCAGACGGCGTTGACGTTCGTCGCCTTCGAGTCGTTGACGAACCGGACGCCGCCGACCGTGCGGACGGTCTCGAGCCGGTGCGGCACGCCCTCGAAGGACGTGAGGCTCTCGCGGACCACGTCGCTCCGGATCTCGACGGCCCGGGCCACGATGGCCGAGGCGAGCGAGTTGTAGAGGTTGTGGCGCCCGCGGAGCGCGAGGTCGGACGTGGGCATGAGGTCCTCGGATCGGAGCATGTTGGGGGACGCACCGAGCCCGTCGGGGCTGGTGCCGATGGCGGGGCGGTCCAGGACGAGGTGCCCGGCGCGCACGAACGCGCCGGGCGAGGGCTCGCCGTCGGCCGAGAAGGCGACGGGGGCGAGCCCGCGCTCGGCGGACCAGTGCAGGACGTGCTCGCGGACGCGGGCGTCGTCGTGGTTGTAGACCAGCCAGTCGGACGGCTGGAGGTTGGCGAACAGGCGGAACTTGGCGTCTGCGTACCGCTCGAGCTGGTGCCCGTAGCGGTCGAGGTGGTCCGGCGTCACGTTCAGGAGCACCGCGACGTGCGGGCGGAACGTGACGACGTGGTCGAGCTGGAACGACGACACCTCGAGGACCACGACCGTGTCCTCGTCGACGTCGTCGACGTAGTCGGAGAGCGGGAAGCCGATGTTGCCGGCGACGACGTGCTTCCGGCCGTCCGTGGCGCAGACGTGGGCGATGAGCGAGGTCGTCGTCGTCTTCCCGTTCGAGCCGGTCACGGCCACGATGGGCCCGCGGCAGAACCACGACGCGACCTCGAGCTCGGAGTAGACGGGCGTCTTCTGGCGGAGCGCCGACTGGACGAGGTTCGTCGTCGTCGGGACGCCCGGGCTGAGGACGAGCCAGTCGGCGTCGAGCGCGCGCGGCGTGTGGCCGCCGAACTCGCTCGCGATGCCGTCCTTGGCGAGCGACGCGGCCGTGCCGTTCTCGGCCGGCGCGTAGTCGGTGAGGAACACGTCGGCGCCGCGCCGCGCGAGGAGGCGGGCAACGGCCAGCCCCGAGCGGGCGCCGCCGACGACCGTCACGCGCGCGCCGCGCACGGCGTCGCGGAGCGCCTCGGCCGTGGGCACGGCGCCGCCGAACCCGGGCAGCGCCTCGGGCCGGATCGGCGGGAGCAGGGGCGTCGCCGTGCTCATCGGATCCGGAAGAGGAACATGGCCAGGATCGAGAGGAGCGCCGTCACGATCCAGAACCGGATCACGATCTTCGACTCGTGCACCCCGAGCGCCTCGTAGTGGTGGTGCAGCGGGGCCATCCGGAAGACGCGGCGGCCCTCGCCGTACCGCTTCCGCGTGTACTTGAACCACACGGTCTGGATGATGACGCTCAGCGTCTCGGCGAAGAAGATGGCGCCGACGACCGGGAGGTACAGCTCCTTCTTGATCAGGATCGCGAGCGTGCCGATGGCGGCGCCGAGGGCGAGCGAGCCGGTGTCGCCCATGAAGACCTGCGCCGGGTGCCCGTTGTACCACAGGAACCCGAAGCACGCCGCGCTCAGGGCCGCGCCGAAGATGACGAGCTCGCCCGTGCCCGGCAGGTAGATGTCGTTGACGAACGCGGCGAGGTTCGCGTTGCCCGTGACGTACGTCATCCCGATGAGCGCGAGCGTCGAGAACGCGGCCGTGCCCGCCGTCAGGCCGTCGAGGCCGTCGGTCAGGTTGACCGCGTTCGACACGCCGGTCAGGATGAACGTGACGACCGGGATGTACACGAGCCACCCCACCTCGGCGCCGACGAGCGGCGACAGGAAGTCGTAGTCGAACCCGCCGTCGGGGACGAACGGGAGGCTCGCGAACGTGTCGGAGTGCCCGTCGTCCGGGAGCACGAACACGATGAGGAGCGCGACGAGGACGCCCAGGGAGAGCTGCCCGGCCAGCTTGACCTTCGGCGCGATGCCCTCCTTGTTCTTCTTGACCACCTTGATGTAGTCGTCGGCGAAGCCGAAGGCGCCCATCCAGAGCGTCGCCACGAGGGCGACCCAGACGTAGAGGTTGGTGAGGTCGCCCCAGAGGAGCGTCCCGGAGGCGAGGGCCAGCAGGAGGATGACGCCGCCCATCGTCGGCGTGCCGGCCTTGTGGGCGTGGCTCACGGCGCCGGCGTCCTCGCCCTCGCGGATCGTCTCGCCGATCTGGCGGCGCCGGAGCGCGCGGATCATCTTCTTGCCGGCGAAGAGCGCGACGAGCAGGGCCGTCCCCGCCGCCAGCCCGGCCCGGACCGTCGAGAACTGGAAGACCTGGAACCCGGGGGTCTGGTAGGTCCGCTCGATCCACTCGAAGAGGAGGTACAGCATTAGGAGGCGGCCTCGGTTCGGGTGGAGAGGGCGTCGCGGAGCGCCTCGCGGTCGTCGAAGTGGCGGCGCTCGGTGCCGACGATCTGGTACGTCTCGTGGCCCTTCCCGGCCACCACGACCACGTCGCCGGGTGCCGACTCGGTCGCGGCGAACGCGATGGCCGCGGCGCGGTCGGCGATGCGGGTGGCCGCCTCGGGGCGGTCGAGGCCGGCCTCGACGTCGTCGAGGATGGCGTCGGGGTCCTCGGTCCGCGGGTTGTCGGAGGTGAGCACGACGCGGTCGGCGATCCGCTCGGCGACCTGGGCCATGAGCGGACGCGTGCCGGCGTCGCGGTCGCCGCCGCAGCCGAAGACGGCCCACAGGCGGCGGCCCTCGGGCACGATCTCGCGGGCGGTCTGGAGCACGTTGTCGAGCGCGTCGGGCGTGTGGGCGTAGTCGACCACGCCGAGGACGCCGCCGGAGGGCGGGCCCTCCGCGCGGACCGTCTCGAAGCGGCCGGGCACGCCGGGCGCCTCGGCGAGCGCGTCGAGGCAGGCGGCGCCGTCGAAGCCGAGGGCCACGCCGGCCGCGTACGCCGCGGCGAGGTTCAGGGCGTTGAACCGGCCCGCCATCCGGAACCGGCGCTCGGCGCCGCCGAGGCGGAGCGTCAGGCCGTCGACGGCGTTCTCGAGCACCTCCACGCGGACGTCGACGCCCTCGGCCGTGCCGTAGGTCACGACGCGCGCGGCCGTGTCGGCCGTCATCCGCGCGTGCGCCGGGTCGTCGCCGTTGACGACGGCGACCGCGTCGGCGCCGAGGCCGTCGAACAGGCGCTTCTTGGCCGCCTCGTACTCGGCGAACGTCCGGTGGTAGTCGAGGTGGTCCTGCGTGAGGTTCGTAAAGACGGCGACGCGGAAGGGCAGCGTGCGGACGCGGTCGAGGGCGAGCCCGTGGCTCGAGACCTCCATCGCGGCGTGCGAGCAGCCGGCCTCGACCATGGCCCGGAGCAGGCGCTGGAGCGCCGGCGCCTCGGGCGTCGTGAACTGCGTCGCGTAGCGCTCGGCGCCGATCCGGTTCTCGACGGTGCCGACGAGCCCGGCGGTCTCGCCGAGCGCCGTCAACAGGTGGTGAAGCAGGAAGACCGTCGTGGTCTTGCCGTTCGTGCCGGTCACGCCGAGGAGGGTGAGGTCGTCGCCGGGGCGGCCGTAGACGTGCCCCGCGACCTCCGCCAGCGCGGCTCTCGGATCCGTCGCCGGAACGAGAGCCGCGCCGGGGAGGCGCTCACCCTTCCCCAAGGGTACCGGGGTCGACGCCGAGGCCCCAGCCTCGGTGCGCTGGCGGAGCCACTCGCCGGAGACGAGGGCGGCCGCCGCGCCGCGCGCGAGCGCGTCGTCGACGAAGTCGTGGCCGTCGCGGCCGGTGTGCGTGTCGGGGCTGATGGCCCCGAAGAGGACGCCGTGGCCGGCCTCCCGGCTGTCGATCGTAACGCCTTTGATCAGCGCGTCCGCCGGCCCGACGACGTCGCCGTCGAGCAGGCCGCGCTCGTGCAGCCGCGCCGCCAGATCGGCGACGGCGACGGGCGCGGTGTGGACCGCAGGGAGTTGCTCGTGGAGGGCGCTCATCGTCTGGAGGCGGTGAGCGCGACGGTGGCCGGCAGCGGGCGCCCGGCGGCGACGGACTGACGGCGGACGACGCCGTGCCCGCGCACGCGGGCGTCGACGCCGAGCGAGCGGAGCCACGCGACGGCCTCGCGGACGCTCCGGCCGCGGAGGTCGGGCATCCGGCCCTCGGCCGCGCCCTCGGCGGCGTCGAGGCGGAGCGGGTCGCGGAGGTCGAGCGAGTCGGCCTCGACGCGCGCCGAGACGGTCCGCCACGGGAGGTCCTCGTCGTAGCGGACGCGGAGGCCCTCGGCGCGGCCGCGCTGGGCGGCGAGCGTGGCCGGCAGCCCGTCGACGTCGGGGACGAGCGCGCCGGTCCGCGCGGCGATCGTGCCGGAGGGCGCGACGCGCTCGGCGATCGTCGGGAACGTGCCGATCCAGCGCCGGGCCGTGGCGCCGAAGATGGGCGCGGCCACGGTCCCGCCGCCGTAGCCGTTCGTGGGGTTGTCGAGGACGATGGCGAGCACGACCTCGGGGGCCTCGACCGGGAACATCCCGACGAACGAGGCCCGGTACGTCCGCGAGTAGCCCCCGCCGACGGCGCGCTGGGCTGTCCCCGTCTTGCCGGCGATCCGGAGGCCCTCGACGGCCGCCCGCTCCGCCGTCCCCTCCTCGCTGACGACGGCCTCGAAGTACGGCATCAGCCGCTCGGCCGTCTCGGCGCGGAACGCGCGGCGGACCGAGTCCTGCGGCGCCTGCCACACGGTCCGGCCCGTGGCCGGGTCGCGCCGCTCGGCCACGATGTACGGCCGCACGAGCAGCCCGCCGTTGGCGAACGCGCTGTAGGCGACGGCCAGCTGGAGCGGCGTCACCTCGACGCCGTAGCCGCGGCTCATCGACGTGAGCGTGGCCCCGCTCCAGTCCTCGGGCTTGCGGAGCGAGCCGGCGACCTCGCCGGGCAGGTCGACGAACGTGGGCTGGCCGAAGCCGAGGTCGCGGGCGGCCT
>CAXRFJ010000241.1:0-2224 GCA_964229475.1 Rubrivirga sp. | reverse complement strand
GTGGCGACGGTGGGCGAGCTCGCCGGGCGGCTCCGCCCGGTGTGGGGTGCGGACGCGGGCGGAGGGCCGGGCCCGCCCGGGGCGGCGCCCGCGGATCGGGCGCCGCCGCCTATGTTGCCGGCCCCACCCCACGCCTGCCATGCCGACGCCCCGCCTCCTCGCCGCCCTCTCGGTCCTGCTCGTCTCCGGCCCCGCGCTCGCCCAGGACGCGCCGGCCGAGGCCGTGACCACGAGCCTCGGCGGCCTCCACCAGATCACGGCCACGAACCTCGCGGCCACGGCCGAGATGCTCGACGAGGCGCTGTACGCCTACCGCCCGACCGACGACGTCCGGACGGCGGGCCTGATCCTGGCCCACGTGGCCAACGCGCAGTACGCATTCTGCTCGGCGGCGGCCGGCGAGGCGAACCCGAGCGAGGCCAACCTCGAGGAGACGGCCACCACCAAGGCCGAGATCGTCGCGGCCCTCGACGCGGCGCTCGCCTACTGCGCCGGCGTCTACGACGGGATGACCGACGCCGAGGGCGCCACGATGCGGACGTTCTTCGGCAACGAGATGGCCGCCTCGGCGATCCTCGCGTTCAACTCGGTCCACAACTACGAGCACTACGGCAACCTCGTGACCTACCTGCGGATGAACGGGCTCGTGCCGCCGTCGTCGCAGCGGTAGGGCAGCCGGGCCGGGAGCCCGCGGCGCCGGGGGCGAGGGCGCCCCGCGGCGCCCGGGCGAGGGCGCGGCGGGCCGGATCGGGACGGCGGGGGCGCCGACGGTCCGGCCGACGAGCGATGTGACCGTTTCGAGAGGACTCCGAGGGGGCGCGCGCCGGACCCTGAGCGCGCCCCCCTCATCCCTCCTCTCCGTCATGTCTCGACCCGGTTCTCTCCTCGCCGCCGCCGCCCTCGCGTTCTCGCTCGCCGCCTGCGACGCCGCCGACCCCGCCGCCTCCGACGCCACGGCCGACGTCGCCGTCGCGCCCGAGCACGCCATCGACGCCGACCTCCTCGGCCGGACCCTCTTCTCCGACCTCCCGCTCGACGCCGCTCTCCGCGCGGCGGGCCCCGCCTTCAAGGGCCGCAGCCGCGGCGCCGTCTACACCCTCAGCGACGCCGCCGGGCCCAACGAGGTCCTCGTGTTCCACCGCGGCTCCGACGGGAGCCTCGCCCCCGCGGGCGCCGTCGCCACCGGCGGGGCGGGCTCCGGCGGCGGCCTCGGCGCGGCCACCGACCCGGTCGCCCTCAGCCCCGACGGCCGGTTCCTCTACGCCGTCAACCGCGGCAGCGACGACGTCTCCGTCTTCGAGGTCACCGACGGCGGGCTGGCCCTCCTCGAGGTCGTGCCGTCCGGCGGGGCCGGGCCGTTGAGCCTCGCCGTGAGCGACCGGACGGTCTACGTGCTCAACACGGGCGATGGCGGGTCCGTCGTCGGCTTCCGGCGGCGCCCGAATGGCCGGCTCTTCGCCATCGACGGCGCGGCGTACGACCTCCCGGCCGGCTTCGGCGGGCCGCCCCAGGTCGGGTTCTCGCCGAAGGCCCGGACGCTCGTGGTCACGGACCGGCCGTCGGACCAGATCGCCGTCTTCCCGGTCCGCCCCAACGGCCGGCTCGGCGCGCCGACGGTCAACGCCTCGGCCGGCGTCACGCCGTTCGGGTTCGACTTCGACCGCCTCGGCCGCCTCTTCGTGAGCGACGCCAACGCCCCGATGGGCCCGGTCCCGGACGGCTCGACGGTCTCGGCGTACGGCCTCGACGGGACGAGCCTCTCGGTCCTCGACGGCGCCGTGCCCACGACCGAGACGGCCGCCTGCTGGCTCCGCACGATCGGCGACTTCCTCTACGTCACCAACACGGCCAGCGGCACGATCACGGGCTTCCGGATCGGGGCCGACGGGACGCTCGAGATCCTCGACGACGCCGGCGTCACGGGCACGACGGCCTCGAACCCGCGCGACCTCAACATCGCGCTCCGCTACCTCTACGCCCAGAGCGACGGCCAGCTCGACGCGTTCCGGATCGGCGACGACGGGGCCCTCGCCCCGGTCGGGGCGGTCGCGGTGCCGGCCACGGCGCGCGGCGTCGCGGCCTGGTAGGCTCGGCCTCGTCGCGCCCCCCGCGCAGAGCGTGGGGGGCGCGGTCGCTACACGGAGATCGGGGCCCCGTAGCGCCGCCCCAGCGCGGGGTCCAGGTCCGGCACGCTGCCGCGGACGTAGAGCACGAGCGTCCCGTC
>CAXRFJ010000240.1:0-14539 GCA_964229475.1 Rubrivirga sp. | reverse complement strand
CAGAGGAGCCAGCGGCCGTCGACGGGCTCGGGGAAAAGCGCCCCGTTCTTGTCGTCGGTCGCGTTGACGGCCTGCCCGGAGCCCGTTGACGGGTCGCCCTCGATCGGCCCGTGGAGGTCCCACGAGACGAAGTCGCGAGTGGTCGCGAGGCAGAGCTGGACGCGCCCGGCCATCGACGGGTCCGGCAGGTCGGCGCTGGTGTAGCCCGTGTAGTGGAGGTAGTACGTGTCGCCGACGCGCGTGCAGCGGGCGTCCTCGACGCCGAGGTCGTGGAACGGCGCCTCGGGCGCGATCACGGGCTCGGCCCAGCGGCGGACGAGCCGGAGGTCGGGCGTGAACACGGCGAGCCCGAGGGCCGAGGCGACGTGGGCGCCGTAGGCCGTCTCGCGGGGGTACGCCGAGCCCTGCGCGCGGTACAGCATCACGCAGGCGCCGCCCGCCTCGCGGAGCGTCGCGCGCTCGCCGTCGCCCAGCCCCCAGGTCTCCATCAGCGCCTCCAGCTCCTCGGCGTCGACGAGCACGGCGGCGGGGTTGAGGACCACGCGCGACTCCCAGGCGTGGTCGGCGAGGGGCTCGAGGACGGGCCGGCCGCCGTGGAGCCGCTCGACGGGCACCGCCGACGCGCCGCCGAGGTCGCGGGGCGCGTCGAGGTGCCCGCGGAAGTCGAGGTGGACGCGCGCGACGTGGCCCTGCCCGCGCTCCTCGTGGAGCAGGGCGAGGACGTCGGCGAGCGGGGCCGTGGCCTCGCCGATGGCCGTGTCCGCGGCGCCGTAGTAGAGCCGGAGCAGGCCGTCCTCCACGACGGCGCCCTGCGGGAAGACGACGTTCGGCACGTCGCCCTCGACCTCGTAGGGGTGGACCGGCTCGAGGACGGGCCGGCGCGTCCGCGCGATCACCTGGCGCGGGTCGTCGCGGTCGAGCAGCGCGAGGCCGGCCCGGTAGACGTGGTCGGCGTCGGCGCCGTGGTAGACGACGAGCCAGCCCTCGGGCGTCTCGATGGGCGGCGGGCCGGCGCCGATCTTCTTCTCCTCCCACCGCTCCCGCGGCCGCATCACCACGGCGTCGTCGAGGCGGGCGAGGTGGGCCTCCCAGAACGCCGCGCCGGGCTGCCGGAGCTGCTCCTCGTCCTCGAAGAAGACGACCTGCATGTCCGGCACGATCCGGTGGAGCATGGCGATCCGCCCGCCGACGCGCGCGGGGAACAGCGCCGCGTCCTTGTCGCGGACCGCCGGCCCGATCCGCCCGTGGACCTCGACCGTCTCCCAGTCGGTCGTCGAGGCCAATCCGATCCCGACGCCCGCGTCCGCCCGGTGAGCCGGCTCGGCGAGGACGGTGTACGTGATGTAATACCGGTCGCCGAGGCGCGTGATGCGGGCGTCCTCGACGCCGTAGCGGTCGACGTCGGAGCCCGGCGTCAGGAGGGGGTCGGCGGCGAGGCGGAACGAGCCGTCGGGCTGGCGGGTCGCGAGGCCGAGGCGCGAGACGTAGTTGTCGTAGAGGAAGTCCGCCTCGGTCCGGTCCGGCGAGTCGACGGCGACGCGCGTGTAGCCGGCCGGGACGCCGCGGGCGAGCAGGCGGAGCGTGCCGTCGTCGGAGAGGGCGGCGCCGGGGTTGAAGACCGCGCCGCTGGCCCACGGGACGTCGGGCGAGGGGGCGAGGATGGGCGCCGGGCGGCGCGCGAAGAGGTCCATGCGAAAGGCTAGGGAGTGGGCGTCGCCGAGGCGAGGAAGCGCTCGGCCTCGGGGCCCGTGAAGACGTGGGAGGCGCCGGCCTCGGGGTCGAGCACGACGACGGCCGTGCTCGGGCCCGCGAACGTGCGGGCGCGGACGGTGCGGCCGTCCCACCGGAGGGTCCGGGCCGGCTCGGGCGCGGCCCACGCCCAGGCCGCGGCCTCGGGGTGGGCGCCGACCTCGAGGAGCGCCAGCTGCGCCTCGATCGTGCTCTCGGCGCCCGCGTTCGGGTTGACGCGGTCCGGGGACAGGATGCCGTCGAAGCCGCGGCCCGTCGCGGGGTCGGCCATCGTGGCGGCGGCCGGGTTCGCGCCGTGGAACCACGCGGCGGCCAGGCCGGCCATCACGGCGTAGCGCGCGTCGCCCGTCGCCTCGAAGAGGCGGACGAGCCCGACGGCCGCCGGGCGGACGTCGTAGGCGATCTGCTCGAACGCCTGCGGCGCGCCGGTCGCGTAGTCGAGGTTGTGGAGCCAGCCCTCCACGAGGAGCCGGGCGTAGAGGGTCTGCGCCTCGGCCTCCGCGCTCGCCAGCGCCTCCGGGCCCGCGGCCCCGAGGCGGGCCGCCTCGGCGAGCGCCTGGGTCTGGCTGTTGCCCCAGCCGTGCCACCCGCCGGCCCACGACGCGTGCCCGCCGTACGGGAACGTCGCGAGGTCGCCGAACCGGACCGCCGCGAGGCCCTCGGCGAACCGGCGGATCCGCCGGGCGCCGGCGTCCGTCGGGCGGGCCTCCTGGAGCGCGACGAGGCAGAGGAGCAGCTCGCTCGTGGCGTCGGCGGCGGTGCCGGCGACCAGCCACTGCGGGAACGGGCGGCCGTCCTCGTCGGCCACGGTCGGGTAGCGGGCGAGGAGCCGGTCGAGGTGGGGCTCGACGCGGCGGACGGCCTCGGCGGCGGCGGCGGCCTCGGCCGGGTCCGCCTCGGCGAGCACGCGGGCGCCCTCGCCGAGCGCCCAGACGGCGCGGGCCGTCCACCATGAGACGTCGTCGGCCACGCTGTTGGCGTGCTCCGTGTTGATCCGGAGGGCGCGGTCCCAGACGAAGTTGTAGAACAGCCCGCTCTCGGCCTGCAGGTGGCGGACGAACCGGAGCAGCTTGGTCGCCGTCCGGCGCGAGCGTTCGTCGCCCGTCCGCTCGAAGTGGCGGAGGGTGAGGACCGCCGCGCGGGCCGCGTCGTCGACGCACGCGATCCCCTCGTCGTCGTCGCCGACGAACGTCCAGCCGCCGGCGCCGTCGGGCTCGGCGTAGATGTGGATGAACCGGAGCGTGTCGCCCTCGTGGACCACGTCCTCGCCCAGAAGGTCGAGGTGGGCGAGGTTGAACCCGACGGCCGCCAGCGGGTCGGCCGGCGGCGCCGAGGCGGGCGGGGCCGAGGCGCAGGCGGCGAGGACGGCGAACGCGAGCAGGAAGGCGGAGTGGCGCATGGTCAGCCCTTGAGGCCGGTGGTGGCGAGGCTCTCGACGAACCGGCGCTGGAAGGCGGCGTAGGCCAGAATGACGGGGAGCGCGAGGAGGAGCGCCGCCGCGAGCTGCGGCCCGAGCCGGCTCTCGGCCCCGCCGCCGACGGCGAACAGGGTCACCATCTGCGGCATCGTCATCATGGCCTCGTCGCGGACGACGAGGAGCGGCCACAGGACCTCGTTCCAGCTCCCGATAAAGACGATGATGCCGGCCGTCACGAGCGCCGGGACGGACAGCGGCCACACGATCTGGAACAGGATCCGGACCTCGCCGGCCCCGTCGATCCGCGCCGCGTCGATGAGCCCCTGCGGCAGCGACAGGAAGTGCTGGCGGAGGATGAGCACGGCCGTCGCGTTCATCATGAAGGGGACGACGAGGCCGGCGTACGAGTCGGTCCACCCGAACCCGACCACGAGCGTGTAGAGCGGGATGAGGAGGACGAGGAACGGGACCATCATCGTGAACAGGATGAGCGCGAACGCCGCCTCCCGCCCGCGCCACGAGAGCCGCGCGAGGGCGTACGCCGTGACCGACCCGAACACGAGCGCGAGCGTCGTCACGAGGCCCGTCACGAGGACGCTGTTCCAGAAGGCCCGGCCGAGGGGGATCGTCTCGAACACGAGCCGGTAGCTCTCGGCGGTCCACCGCGACGGGAGCGGGTTGAGGGCCGAGATCTCGGCCTCGGGCTTGAGCGTCGCCAGCGCCATCCACACGAACGGGTAGGCGAACACG
This sequence comes from Rubrivirga sp., assembly GCA_964229475.1. Classification (GTDB taxonomy): domain Bacteria; phylum Bacteroidota; class Rhodothermia; order Rhodothermales; family Rubricoccaceae; genus Rubrivirga. The sequence continues at coordinate 10,623 of CAXRFJ010000240.1, read as the reverse complement.
ACGGCGCCCGCGACGAGCGCCGCCTGCGCGAGGAGGCGGGGGAGCCGGCCGCGCATCACGTGGCCTCGGCCTCGACCACGCGGCGCTGGACGAGCACCACGACCAGGATGAGCAGGGCGAACGCGAGCCCGAGCGTGGCCGCGTAGCCCATGTGGTTGAACGTGAACGCCTGGTTGTAGATGTAGAGGAGCCCCGAGAGCGTGCTGTTCAGCGGCCCGCCGCCCGTCAGGACGTAGGGCTCGACGAAGAGGGAGAACCCGCCGATCGTCGACAGCACGACGACCGTGACCATGTGGGGGTTGAGGAGGGGGAGCGTCACGAGCCACCACGTCTGCCAGCGGCTGGCGCCCTCGACCTCGGCGGCCTCGTAGAGCGGCGCGGGGATGTTCTGGAGCCCGGCCAGGAACAGGAGCACGTAGAGCCCGACGTTCTTCCACGTCGCCACGAGCGCGATGGCCGGCATGGCCCACGCCGGCGACACGAGCCACGGCACGCGCTCGCCGCCGAGGGCCACGAGCACGCGGTTGACGTACCCGCTGTCGAAGGCGAACAGCTGCGCGAACAGGATCGTCACGACGACGCCCGACACGACGACCGGCAGAAAGTAGATGGCCCGGAAAAAGCCCTGCCCCGGCAGCCGCTTGTTGAGCAGCTCGGCGAAGAACAGCGCGACGACGATCTGGAGCGGGATGTGGATGAGGAGGAACAGCCCCGTGTTCAGCATCGCCCGCGCGAACAGGTCGTCGGCGACGAGGCGGGCGAGGTTGCCGAGGCCGACCCACTCCATCGGCGTCACGAGGTCCCACCGGTGGAACACGAGGACGAGCGCGAAGACGAGCGGGTACCCGAAGAAGACGGCGAGGTGGACGAAGTACGGCGCCGCGAGGAGCGGCCCGCGCCAGTCCCGCGCCGCCCGCCCCGGCCGCCCGCCCGAGGCCGACGGGGCCGCGCCGGCGTCGGGCGCCAGCGTCGCGGCGACGGCCACGCGCTCCGCGGAGTCGACGGTGGGGAGCTCGGCCGGCATCAGTGGGCCCACTCCTGGATGACGCGGATCCGCTCCCCGGCGCTGGCGACGGCCTCGGCCGGCGTCTCGGCCCCGTAGATCGCCCGCTCGTAGCTCTGGGCGATCGCGTCGAGCACCTCGGTCAGCGATGGGACCGCGTCGACGCCGCGCGTGTGGGGCGCCTGCTCGGCGAACCGCCGCATCGAGGGGGTCTGGTCGAAGAAGCCCGCCAGCGCGGGGTCCTCCAAGAGACCGGCGCGGAGCGGGATCTGGCGCGTCGTCTCGAGCAGGAGCCGGTCGGCCTCGGGCGAGACGAGAAACTGCGCGAAGGCCCACGCCGCCTCGGGGTGCTCCGTGGACGAGAACACGGCGATGTTCTTGTAGTCGCCGTAGGTCACGGGCTCGCCGTCGAAGCCGTCGGGGACGGGGACCGGGGCGAAGTCGAACCGGAGGTCGGGGGCGTTCTCCACGAGCCACGCCGCCGTCCACGGGCCGGTGAACTCGGTCGCGATCCGGCGCTGGGCGAACGCGTTGCCCTGGAGCGTCGAGAGCGGGAGGTGGCCCCGCTGGTAGAGCGTCTGGAAAAAGCCGTAGACCTCGCGGAGCGCGTCCTCGTCGATGGCGAGCTCGCCGCGCGCGTCGAAGAACGTCCGGCCGCCCGAGGCCGCGAGGTAGAGCGGGTAGACGTCGAAGTAGCGCTGCCACCAGATCGGGCGGATGTCGCGGGCGCTCATCCAGCGGTCCGTCTGCCCGTCGCCGTCGGTGTCGGCCGTGATCCGCTCGGCGGCGGCGACGTCCTCCGAGTACGTCCGCGGCGGGCGCGCGACGCCGGCCGCCTCGAACAGGTCGGCGTTGTAGATCATCAGGATCGGGTTCGTCTTCCAGGGGAGCTGGTAGACGTGGCCGTCGGCGCTGACGAACCGGTCGGCCAGCTCGGGCGGCGTCCGCGCGGCCATGAGGCTGTCGAAGCCCGGCATCCTGTCGAGCGGCACGACGCCGCCGGCCCGGATAAAGTCGTTCAGGACGCCCGGCCAGATGTTCGAGCAGAGGTCGGGCGTGGTCCCGGCCACGACGGCCGCGAGCAGGACCTCCTCGCTCGACTGGCCCGCCGGGATCGGCTGCGCCTCGACCTGGACCTCGGGGTGCGCCGCGTTCCACTCGGCCACGAGGACGTCGGCCCACGCGCGCTCCTGGGGGTTCTGGCTCGTCCAGTACGTCAGGACGACGGGTCCGCCCGCCTCGGGGCTCGGCTCGGGGGTGCCGTCGTCGCACGCCCCGAGCGACGCCGAGGCGGCCAGGGCCAGGAGCAGGAGCGCCGCGCGCCGCATCAGAACGTGACGCTGAGGCCGACGGTGTGGACGCGCCCGAGCCGGCCGCCGTCGCGGAACGCGTAGTCCAGCTTGGCCAGGCCGTCCGGGTACGGGAGCGGCTGCCGGACGCCGAGGCCGAGCGCGAGCCCGCCCTCGCGCTCCGGCAGGAACAGCCCCTGGAAGCCGCCCCGGAAAAAGACCCGCTCCCGGAAGCCGTACTCGGCCCCGACGTTGACGCTCTCGTAGTTCGAGGACGGGTGGAGCGCGTCGACCGACACGCTGAGCTGGTTCATCCGCGAGGCGACCGGCCGGGACACGACGCCGATCTTGAAGTCGAGCGGGAGGCTCCACGCGTCGAGCGCGTAGTCGGCCGGGATCTGGCCGTTCGTCCCGTCCTGGCTCGGGTCGGGGTCGACGAACGTGCGGAGGTCGCGGCCGTCGAGCTGGAGGTCGGAGCCGAAGTTCGAGATCGCCGCGCCGATCACGAGCCCGCCGAAAAAGTCGGTCTGGAACCGGGTCCCGAGGTCGACGGCGACGGCGCTGGCCGTCGAGTGCCAGATCCGCTGCTGGACGTACTTGGCCGTCCCGCCGATCGAGAACCGGTCGGAGATCTGGCGGCCGTAGCTCAGCCCCACCGCGAGGTCCGCCGCGTCGAACGTCTCGCCGGTCCCCTGCTGGTTGAGCTCGGTGCGGACCGTCATCTCGGGCACGCCGAGGACGGTGACCGACGCGCCCACGACGCCGCCCCCCACGGGGATCGCGACGCCGACGTAGTCGTGGCTCACGTCGCCGAGCCACTCGCTGTGGGCCGAGACGAACTCGCCGGCGCGCATCCGGGCGAGCCCGGCCGGGTTCCAGTAGAGCGCCGTCGCGTCGTCGGCCGTGGCCGTGAACGCGCCGCCGAGCGCCTGGGCGCGGGGCCCGACGCCGATCTGGAGGAACGGCGCGGCCGTCGTGCCGGCGCGCGAGACGTTCTGGGCGCCCGCCTCGGGCAGCCCGCCGCCGAGGCCGAGGAGGACGAGCGCGAGACCGACCCGCGCCCTGCGGAGGAGGGGCTGTGTGGCTGGCATGGCGCTACTTGATGAGGGCGAACCGCCCGACGGCCTCGCCGACGCCCGGCGCGTCGACGTGGAAGAGGTAGACCCCGTAGGCGACGTCCATCCCGTCGCGCGAGGTGAGGTCCCACGGCTCCTGCCCGTCGTCGAGGGCCGACGAGTGCGTGAGCGTCTGGACCAGCTCGCCGGTGAGCGTGTAGATCCGGATCGTGCACTCCGGCGGGAGGTTCATGAAGTAGATCCGCCGCTCGCCGCGGCCCACGAGGTAGGGGTTCGCCGGCTCGAACCGGCTCGTGGCCACGTACGGGTTCGGCACCACGTACACGTCGTCGAGCGCGTCGGCGGCCGCGGCCTCGTCGAAGGCCGGCGGCGTGAAGGCGAACGCCACGCGGTCGCCGGTCGCGAACGGCTTGACGGTGTCGAACCGGAGGACGGCGCCGGGCCGCGGCGGGACCGGCACGACGCCCGGCTCGGCGACGGGGTCGGGCGGGCGGATCCGGACCGCCCAGCCGGCCCGCCAGCGGCCGCCCGCCTGCTGCGGCTCGGCGCCCGGCGTCTCGCCGTCGACCAGGATGACGAGGTCGCCGTGGTCGTAGCGCCCGTTGCGGAGCGAGTCGACGTCCTCGACGAGGATCACCTCCTGCTGCCGGTCGAGCGTCCGGTTCCAGACCTGGAACGGGAGCGGGAACGCCTGCTGGCCGAACGCCAGGATCCGGCTCGTCTGCGCGACCTGGCCCGCCTCGGCGAACCGGACCTCGAAGTCGTATGGGAAGGGGACGTACCGCGCCGACGACACGACGGCCGAGACGGTCCCGGGGTCGACGAGCGCCCGGTACGTCCCGCCGTCGCCCTGGACGTAGCGGACCGACGAGTCGGGCACGACGATCTCGCCGGGCGCCTCGACCGTGAGCGCGAACCCGTCCGTGAGCGGGAGCTCGTTGATCCCGGGCCGAATCGTCCCGCTCTCCCGCGTCTCGCCCGAGGCGGTGTCGACCAGCTCGTAGGTCGGGCTCAGGTCGGTGTCCCAGACGGACGGGTTCGTGAACCGGACCTCGTAGCGCGGCGCGTCCCGGAGCGCCGACGGCGAGACGATCGTGAGGTCGACGGCCCCGGTCCCCCGCAGGTCGGCGTCGTAGCTGGCGACCTCCGGCGGGACGTAGCCGGCGGCCGGCGCGCGCGGCGTCACCTCGGCCGTGTTGATGTCGGTGACGACGTTCCCCGCGATGTCGTTGTTGATGACGGCCGTCGTGATCGACGGCGAGAGGCCGTCCACGTTGCCGTCGGGCGTCGAGGGGAAGGACCCGTCCGGGTTCCGGTTGACGAGGCCGCGGTCGTAGGCCACGAGCGCGTAGTAGTACGTCTGCCCGTTGACCACGTCGCGGTCGACGTACGAGTGCCGGAGCCCGGAGTCGGTGCCCAGGTTGAACTGGACGCCGTTGACCGGGACCGGGTGGAGCCCGCGGAGCCCGTTCGGCAGGTCGAACTGGGCGAGCGGGCGCTGGTAGACCGGGTTCCCGTAGGCGTCGGTGACCAGGAGCCGCTCGCGGAAGTTGGGCTCGGTGCTCTTGTAGAGCATGTAGCCCTCGAAGTCGTACTCCCGGAGGAACGGGTCGTAGCTCCGCTCCGAGCGGCTGTCCCACGAGAGCGTCACCTGCCCATCGCCGGCGACGGCCGTGAGCGTCGGCTTGTCGGGCGGGCGCGCGAACCGGTAGTTCGCGTTGTAGATCTGCTGGACCGTCTGCTTCTTGCGCGCCAGCGCCGAGTTCTCGACGTCGCGCGGGTCCGAGAAGTCCTTGTCGGCGAAGAGGAGGGCCATCGAGAACCGCTCGGTCTGGCCGGCCGCGAGCGGGAACGGGCCGCTCGCGAAGAACATCCCCAGGTTGCGCCCGCCCTCCAGGACCACGTCGACCGGCGGGAGCGCCTCGCGGAAGACCCGGTAGTTCTCGGCGTCGTCCGTCAGTTCGTAGCGGTGGACGTCGAAGACGGAGAAGCCCGTGAGCCCGATCTGGTCGGACTCGTCCTTGTCGAGCGCGTCGAAGTTGGGCTCGCCCGGCGTCGGCCGGCCGTCGCCCTCGCCGACGTCGCGGCCGGGGTAGTTGTCGGCCTCCGGCCCGAGCCCGTCGGCGCCGACGTCGTCGAGGAGCGGCTCGCCCTCGGACCACTGGCCGTCCTCGTTGAGGTCGAGGTACTGCTCCCAGTTGAGGTTCTCGTCGCCCGTCCACCAGCGGCCGTTGCGGTAGGCGACGGTCTCCTCGATCGGGCCGTAGAAGCGCTCGAAGTCCTCGACGTCGTAGCGGGCCTCGACGGCCGCGCGGATGGCGTCGGCGCCCTCGATCAGCTGGCCCGGCCCGCTGTCGCGCGTCTCGTCGGTGATCCCGTCCTCGTCGTTGTCGGCCCCATCGGTCGAGTTGCCGGGCGACTCGAGGAAGGCGTAGCCGGCGGTCCCGACCGGCCCCCACTGGCCCGGCGAGCCGATCCCGTCGGCGTCGTAGGCGAAGGCGAGGTCGAGGCGCGTGTTGTAGGCGCCCTCGTCGTCACCCGAGTCGTCGGTCCCGCCGACGCCCCAGTCGATGTACTGCGCGAACACGACGTCGTCGTAGTCGACGCCGCACTCGTTGGTGATCTCGTAGACCCAGAAGATGACGTCCTGGGCGAGCGGGTGATTCCACTGGAACCCGCGGACGGCGACCTCCAGACCCAGCCCGCCTCGGGCGTCGTCGCCGGGGCACGGGAAGAACCGGTGGGGCTCCTGCGTCCACTCGCGGTCCGGCGCGTCGTCGAACACGAAGTACGTCTCGACGTCGGCGTTGCGCACCCCGCGGCCGAAGAACCCGTTCCACTGGCCGGCCCAGTCGATCGGGCGGTCGGGCCACTCGCCGGGCCACGTCCGCTCGTCGTCGCTGCGGGCCGGGCTGGCCTGGTACGGGTTCGAGTAGCCGGGGACGGGCGCCCAGCCCCACGGCACGCGCGTCGTCGGGTCGCGGTCGATGAACTCGCGGTAGTTCGTGCTCATCGGCGTGATCCGGTTGCCCTGCGCGTCGGTCGTCGAGGCCGAGACGATGAACGCGATGCCGTCGACGTAGCTGTGGCCGGAGCCCTTCGGCCACTCGCCCGAGGGCTGGTCGGGGTAGCGCGAGATCTCGCCGTAGTTGGAGTAGAGCGTCCGGACGCGGTTGCCGTCGAGGATGCCCCACTGCGTGAGCTGGGGGTTGCCGCCGTTCGGGTCGGGCTCGCGCTGCGCCGAGGCGGGCGCGCTCGCGGCGAGCGCCAGCAGGGCGAGGAGGCAGGATCGGAGCGTGGTGGGCATGGTCCTTACAGGTCGAGGCTGACGCCGACCTGGACGAGGCGGGGGGCGACGTAGAAGTCCGGGCGCCGGAGGAACTCGTCCTTCGAGTTCAGCCCGAGCGCGGCGCCGCTGTAGTAGCGGAGGTTCGGCGTGGGCAGGCCCGTGTCGGTGTAGACGTTGGTCACGTTCCGCGCGTCGAGCAGGTTGTAGACGCGGAGGAACAGGCCGGGCTCGAGGCCGCCGAGGCGGACCACGCGCGTGGCGAACAGGTCGACGGTCGCCACCCCGGGCCGGCGGGCCGAGTTCTCGACGCCCGTCCGCTGGTCGGCCTGCGTGGGCGTGTAGGGGAGCCCGGAGCCGAGTTGGCCGACGAGGCTGACGAGGCCGAACGAGCGGTCCGCCCGGCCGAGCGCGGCGCGGACGTTGAGCTGGTGGCGGCGGTCCCAGGCGAGCGGGACGAGCTGCTTGACGGGCTCGTTGCCGGCCTGCTCGGCGAGGAGCCGGTCGCGCGGGTCGGACGCGTTGCCCTCGGCGATCTGGTACGTGTAGTCGACGTTGAGCCCGAACCCGTCGACCGGGCGGCGCTCGAACGAGAGCGTCACGCCGCGGACGTTCCCGTAGTCGCGGTTGACGTAGCGGCCGTAGCGCGAGAGCTGGAAGTCCTCGCCGACGCCGGCCGCGATCGTCTCGATCCGCGTGCCGAGGAGGTTCCGGATGTCCTTGTAGTAGACCGTGAGGTCGAGCCCGACCGTGTTCGAGAACCCCTGCTGGAGCCCGACCTCGTAGGCGACCGTCTGCTGCGGCTCCAGGTCGGCGTAGCCGAACGGCCGGCTCAGGCCGAGCTCCGGATCGTAGATGTAGTCCGGGTTCGTGAACAGGTAGTCGAAGGGGGGCATCTGGAAAAAGTGCCCGTAGGCCACGTGGACCACGCCGCGCTCGGAGATCGGGTAGGCCAGCCCGAGGCGGGGCGAGAGCTGCCACTTCGCCGCCGTCGCGCGGCGCTCCGAGGTCCGCGGCTGCGTGAAGTCCGAGGGCACCTCGGTGCGCGCGTCGAAGTAGTCGAGGCGGAGGCCGGCGTTGACCACGAGGTAGTCGAACTCCATCTTGTCCTGGAGGTACGCCGAGGCCTCGACGGGCCGCTGGTCGTAGACCACGTGGGCCGGCGTCCCGGCCGGCGGGACGTCGGGCGCGAAGGCCGTCGACGCGTTGTTGAGCACGTCGAACTGGTCGAGCGCGAGGTCGTGGAGCTTGACCTCGGCCCCGCCCTTGACGAGGTGCCGGCGCGTGACCTGGCTCGTCAGGTCGAACCGACCGACCGACGTCCGCGTCTCGCGGGCGAACTGGGTCATCCGCGCGCCGCCGAGGTAGAATCCGAAGTTGGGGCTGAGCTCACGGAGCGCCGCGTCGCGCGGGTACCGCGGGTCGAGCGGGTCCTCGTAGACGTACTCGTCGACGGCGTTCTGGAACGTGGCCGCCTTGAGGTCGAGGAAGGTGCTCCCCGAGAACAGGTAGGTGTACGTCCCGATGAGCGAGGCCGAGCGGCCGTGGACCGTCGTCTGCCCGTCGGGGTTGTAGCGGAAGAGGTGGTCGTAGTTCTGGCCGCGGTCGCGCTGGAGCAGCCCGTTGATCGCCAGCCGCCCGCCGAACAGCTGGCTCGTCAGCTTGAGCTGGGCCGTCTCCTGCTCGCCCCAGTTGAGCGAGGCCAGCGTGCTGTCGCCGAGCGCGGGCACGTAGACCGTCCGGCCGTCGACCTCGACCGGGACGCGCTGGTCGGTCTCGGCGTAGACCGGCTGGACCACGCGCCGGCCGTAGAGGTAGCCGTCGTTCCGGACGACGCGGCCGGAGGCGAAGAACGTGAGCCGCGACCCGAGGCCGGGGACCGGGCCGCTGACCGACCCGTTGGCCTCCACGTTGCCCGTGGGCGAGAACGCGCTCGGCCGCTCGAACAGGTCGCTGGCGCCGGTCGCGTAGCCGCCGCCGTAGCCGCTCAGGCTGACGGCGTAGTCGTCGCCGCCGTCCTTCGTCACGATGTTGACCACGCCCGACTGGGCCTGGCCGTACTCGGCGTTGAACGTGCCCGAGATGACCTCGACCTCCTGGATCGCCTCGTTCTCGACCTGGAACGCGAACGACTGGTCGTAGACGTCGTTGACCGGCACGCCGTCCACGAGGTAGGCCACCTCGCCGGTCCGCCCGCCGCGGAAGTGGCCCTCGACCACGCCGGCCTGGAGGTTCACGACGTCGGTGAACGACTGGACCGGCAGCGCCTCGAGCTCCTCCGACGAGATCGACGCGGCCGACGACGTCAGGTCGCGCTGGACGATCGGCCGCTCGGCGCGGACGACGACCTCCTCGGTCTGGACCGTTTCCTCGGCCAGCTCCACGTCGAGGTCGGTCGTCCGGTTGATCTGGACGCGGACGCCCTCGACCACGCGCGTCCCGTACCCGATGGCCGAGACGCGGACGGCGTACGTCCCGGGCCGGATGCCGATGACCGCGTAGTAGCCGTCGACGTCGCTCGACGCCCCGCGCTCGGTGCCGACCACGAGGACGCTCGCGCCGATGACGGCCTCGCCGGACTGGCCGTCGACGACCCGGCCGGCCACCTTGCCGGTCTGGGCCGCGGCCGGGCCGGCGAGGCACGCGAGGAGGGCGAGCGCGGGCACGGCCCACGCGCGGAGGAGGGAACGCATGACGGGGCTGGGAACGAGGCCATCCGGGACCGCCCCACCACAGGCGGCCCCGGACGGTCCGTCGCGGGGTGGTTACCGGACGACGGTGATCGTGCGGGCCTCGGAGTGCGAGGGCGTCCGCAGGACGAGGAGGTAGGTCCCGCTCGTCAGGTCGCGGCCGTCGAGCGCGACGGCGTGCTCCTGGGCCGGCATCGGCTGGCGGTCGGCGAGGACGGCCACGCGGCGGCCGACCATGTCGTAGACCTCGAGCGTGACCTCGGCCGCCTCGGGGAGGGCGAAGCGGACGGTCGTGCTCGCCCCGAACGGGTTCGGCGCGTTCGCGCGGAGCCAGCGGTCCCGGGCGCCCGCGACCGGGCGGTCCGGGCCGCCCTCGCCGGCGGTCGCGAAGAGCGCGCCGCCGCCGATGTTCGTGATCGAGACGTCGTCCCAGTAGGTCGCGCCGGTGAACGCGTGCCAGTACCGGAGCCGGAGCTCCATGCCCACGGCCTCGGCGCGGGGATAGACCACGAAGGCGTACTGCGTCCACCCGTTGTCGGCCTGCTGCGGCAGGAGCGGGATGACGTTGGGGTTGTACTCCCCGTTCAGGCGGATGTCGAGGCCGCCGAGCTCGTTGTACCCGGCCGCGCCCGACTCGAGGCTCGAGTACCACAGGGCCGTGAGCCCGACGTTGTTGTCGCCCTGCCCGATCGTCGACGGGTCCGCGTTCCCCTCGCTCTTGAGCCAGTACGAGATCAGGACCGGCTCGCCCGGGGTGACCGGGACGCGCTCGGTGATGGCGACCGCCTCGGGGGCGTCGTCCGTGTTCTGCTCGATGAGCAGGCTCGAGGTGCCGGTGTGCGCCTCGGCCGTCGTCTTGGTGAGGAAGAACGGCTGGGTCTCGGGCCACCCCGCCACGCCGGTCCCGGCGTCGGGGCTGTAGAAGTACCACCCGCCCGGCACGTCGACCGTCGGGTTGAAGACGTCACCGGGCCAGACGCCCTCGGTCCCCGTCCGGACGAAGAAGTCGTCGACGTACACGGTCCCCGTCGCCGCGGCCCCCCTCCGGACCGCGACCGTCGCGCTCGCCGCGTCGGCCGGGAGCACGATGGCCCCGAGCGCCGCCGTCGCGACCTCGACCCACCCCCCCGTCGACGCCGAGCCCTGGGGGAGGTCGACGACGACGTCCTCCCCGAGGAGGTCGGTGCCCGACGCGTCGCGGACCGAGTACACGAGCTGGAACTTCGCCTCGTCCGAGGCCGGCGCCGCGTTCACCCCGTCGGCCCACACGAACGCGCCG
>CAXRFJ010000239.1:0-5606 GCA_964229475.1 Rubrivirga sp. | reverse complement strand
GCACGCGATCCCGGACCGGGAGCGGCGGCCTGCCGGCGGGCGGATCCGCCCCCGCCCCCCGCCCACCCCTCCGCCCGCCCGGTCCGCCGCGGCGCCGAGGCGGAGGGAGTCGGCTAGAGCAGGCCGACGCGGCGGGCGGCTTCTTCCAGGGCCTCGCGCTGCTCGTCGGTCAGCGACCGCGGGACGGTCACCTGGACCTCCACGAACAGGTCGCCGCGGCGCGAGTCGGTCTCGACGCCCTGGCCGCGGAGCCGGAGCCGCTCGCCCGGCTGCGTGCCCGGCGGGATGTGCACCTTGACCGTCTGCCCGTAGGCGTTCGTGATCGACCGCGTCGTGCCGAGCATGGCCTCGACGGCCGACACGATCTCGACCACGTGGAGGTTGTCGCCCTCGCGCCGGAACCGGGCGACGGGGTCCACGCGGAACGTGACGTAGAGGTCGCCGCGCTCGCCGGTCCCGCCCGTCCGCCCGCGCCCGCGGACGCGGACCTTGAGGCCAGAGCGGACGCCCTTCGGGACCGTCAGCCGGACCGTCTCGCCGTCGACCAGCCGGACCTCGGTGCGCCCGCCGCGGAGGGCCTGGTCGAACGTCAGCTTGACCTGGGCCTCGACGTCGGCGCCCCGGCCGGCCGGCGTGGGGTCGTCGCCGAAGAAGAGCGAGATGAGCGGGTCGTAGCCGTCGGGCCCGAACGGCGAGGTCCGGCCGGACGGCGGCCGGGCGCGCCCGTCGAGCCCACCGCCGAGGCCGCCGAAGGGCGACTGGCGGGCTTCGTCGTACGCCTCGCGCCGGCGCGGGTCGGAGAGCACGTGGTAGGCCCGCTGGACCGCCTTGAACCGCTCCTCCGCGTTCGCGTCGCCCGGGTTCCGGTCGGGGTGGCAGTCCCGGGCGAGCGACCGGTACGCGCGCTTGATGGCCTCGGGAGACGCGGTCTCCGAGACGCCAAGGAGCGTGTAGTAGTCGGTAACTTCAGCCATCGGGGGAGGCGGCGGGCCGCTCGGGCGCGCATCCACTCGTGGACGCATGACACCCGGTCGGGGATTCCCCGGTACAGACTCCGTGCCAACGCCCTATTCCGCGACGTGATGACACCCCGCCCGATCCGCACCCTGCTCGTCGCCAACCGCGGGGAGATCGCCGTCCGCGTGCTCCGGACGTGCCGCGAGCGGGGCATCCGCACGGTCGCCGTCTACTCCGAGGCCGACCGGGACGCGCTCCACGTCCGGCTGGCGGACGAGGCCGTTGCCATCGGGCCGGCCGCCTCGGCGGAGTCCTACCTCGCGATGGAGACGGTGATCGAGGCCGCCCGCCAGACCGGCGCCGACGCGATCCACCCGGGCTACGGGTTCCTCTCCGAGAACGCCGCGTTCGCGCGGGCCGTCGAGGAGGCGGGGATCGTGTGGGTCGGCCCGCCCCCCGCTGCGATCTCGGCGATGGGCGACAAGACGGAGGCCCGCAAGCTGATGGCCGAGGCCGGCGTCCCGATGGCGCCCGGCACACCCGACGCCATCGACGACCCCGCCGAGGCGGAGCGGGTCGCGGGCGAGATCGGCTACCCGGTGCTGGTCAAGGCGGCGGCCGGCGGCGGCGGCAAGGGGCTGCGCGTGGTCGAGCGGGCGCGGAGCGAGGCGCAGAACGCGTTCGGCGACGGCCGGGTCTACGTCGAGAAGTACCTCGTGGGCCCGCGCCACATCGAAATCCAGGTGCTGGCGGACGGCCACGGCAACGTCGTCCACCTGTTTGAGCGCGAGTGCTCGATCCAGCGCCGGCACCAGAAGGTGATCGAGGAGGCGCCGTCGGCCGTGCTCACGCCGGAGCTCCGCGCGGCGATGGGCGAGGCGGCCGTCCAGGCCGCGACGGCGTGCGACTACGTCGGCGCGGGGACGGTCGAGTTCCTGCTCGACGCGAACCGCGACTTCTACTTCCTCGAGATGAACACGCGGCTCCAGGTCGAGCACCCGGTCACGGAGCTCATCACGGGCCTCGACCTCGTCGCCGAGCAGATCCGGATCGCCGAGGGCGAGGCGCTCGGCTACGGGCAGGACGACCTCACGATCTGGGGCCACGCCGTCGAGTGCCGCGTCTACGCCGAGGACGTGCCGGCCGGCTTCCTCCCTGCGCCGGGCCCGCTCCTCCGCCACCGCCCGCCGCTCGGCCCCGGCGTCCGCGTCGACGCCGGGGTCGAGGAGGGCGACGAGGTGCCGGTCCACTACGACCCGATGGTCGCCAAGCTCTGCACGTGGGCGCGGACGCGCGACGAGGCGATCCGCCGCATGGACCGCGCGCTCGCCGAGTACGACGTGGCCGGCATCCGCACGACGATCCCCTTCTGCCGGACCGTCATGCAAAACCCCGCCTTCGTGTCGGGCGACTTCGACACGGGCTACGTCGCCGACCACTTCGACCCGTCCACACTCGCGCCGTCGGAGGCGACGTTGGAGACGGCCCGCCTGGCGGCCGGCCTCGTCGGCCTCGGCGCGGCGCCGGGCGGGGGCGGGAACGGAGCGGCCTCCGCGCCGGTGCCAGTCCCCACCCCCCCGGCCGACGGAGTCAGCCGGTGGGCCCGCCGCCGCGCCGTCTGAGCCCCCCCTCTCCCACCGACCGATGTCGCTGACGAAGTCCCAGCTCGAAGAGGTCCGCGAGCGGTTCCTGTCCTTCCTCAAGGAGCGGGGCCAGCGCCGCACGCCCGAGCGGATCGCGGTCCTCGACGCGCTCTACGCGACGGCCGACCACATCGACGCCGACACGCTCTACACGCGCCTCCGGAACGAGGGCGTGAGCGTGTCCCGGGCGACGGTCTACAACACGCTCGACCTGCTCATCGAGTGCGACCTCGCCGTGCGCCACCAGTTCGGGCAGCAGCAGGCCAAGTTCGAGCGGGCCTACGCCTACTGGCAGCACGACCACCTCATCTGCGTCGACTGCGGCGAGATCCTGGAGTTCTGCGACCCGCGCCTCCAGGAGATCCAGGAGACCGTCGCCGACATCTACGGCTTCGACGTGACGCGCCACGCGCTGACCGTCTACGGCAGCTGCCGCCGCGAGGCGTGCCCGAACAAGGCGGCCGAGGTGGTCGAGGCATGACCGTCACCGTCGTCGACGCCTTCGCCGAGCGCCCGTTCGAGGGCAACCCGGCGGCCGTCTGCCTCCTCGACGCGCCGGCGCCGGAGGGCTGGATGCGCGGCCTCGCGGCCGAGATGAACCTGTCGGAGACGGCGTTCCTCACGCCGGCCGCCGACGGCGCCTTCGACCTCCGCTGGCTGACGCCCGAGGTCGAGGTCGACCTCTGCGGCCACGCGACGCTCGCCAGCGCCCACGTCCTGTTCGAGTCCGGCCGCCTCGGCGACGGCCCGGCCCGGTTCGACACGCGGAGCGGGCGGCTCACCGTCCGCCGGTCGGGCGAGCGGACCTACGTGATGGACTTCCCCGCGACGCCGCCCGAGGCGGCCGGACTCGACGGGGTCGCCGAGGCGTTCGGCGTCGCGCCGGTGTGGACCGGGCGGAGCCGGTTCGACGGGTTCGTCGTGGTCGAGGACGAGGCGACGCTCCGCGCGCTGACGCCCGATCTCACCGCCATCGCGCGGCTCGACCTGCGCGGCGTGATCCTGACGGCCCGGGCGGACGCGAGCTCGCCGTACGACGTCGCCTCGCGGTTTTTTGCCCCGGGCGCGGGCGTGCCGGAGGACCCCGTGACGGGCTCGGCGCACTGCGCCATCGGGCCGTACTGGGCGGCGGAGCTCGGGCGCGACGAGGTCTCGTGCTTCCAGGCGTCGCGCCGCGGCGGCCACGTCGGCGTCCGCGTCGTGGGCGACCGGGTCGAGCTCGAGGGGCGAGCGATCACCGTCCACCGCGCCGAGCTGGCGCTCGCCGCACGCCCATGAGCCGGACCCCGCTGATGACGCCCGAGCGCGTCCGCCGCACCGTCACGCGCCTCGCCTACGAGGTCATCGAGCGGAACCGCGGCGCCGACGGGCTCCTCGTGTTCGGCCTCAAGAGCCGCGGCGCCGCCCTCGCCGACCGGCTGGCGGACGCGCTCGAAGAAGCCGCGGGCCAGCCCGTCGAGCGGCACGCCCTCAGCATCGCCGGCTTCCGCGACGACCGCGACGGCCAGCGCCGCGCCCTCCCCGACGACGCGCCCGACGCGACCGGCCGCGACGTCCTCCTGGTGGACGACGTCCTGTTCACGGGCCGGACGGTCCGCGCCGCGCTCGACGCTGTCCTCCAGTACGGCCGCCCGAAGACGATCCGCCTCGCCGTCCTCGTCGACCGCGGCCACCGCGAGGTCCCCGTCCACCCCGACTTCGTGGGGAAGGTCGTCCCGACGAAGCACGGCGAGCGCGTCGTGGTCGACCCGAGCGAGCCGGCGGTCTACCTGGAGGACTGATCGGCCCGGCCCGCCTCGGCGCCGAGGGGACGCGGGCCGTCCCCCGTCGTGGCCTCGTCACGCCGCGCCGATGCGGGGGACGCCAAAGTGGGTGTCGAGCACGATCCCGCAGCGCTCCAGAAACGGCGTCGGGAGCTCGCCGCCGATGAACACGAACACGTCGTCGGCCGGGACCGTGAGCGCGCCCTCGGGCCCGTCGAGGCGGACCCAGTCGGGGCCGATCTCGGCGACTTCGGTCTCCCACAGCGGCTCGACGGCGCCGCTCCCGACGGCCGCCGCCAGCCGCGAGACGTTGCCGGCCTTCGCGCGCGTGATCTGCGATTTCCGGTACGACAGCCGGACCTCGGCGCCGTCTTCGGACAGCGCGACGGCCGCCTCGACCGCCGAGTCGCCGCCGCCCACGACGAGGCACGCCCGTCCGGCGTACGCCTCGGGCTCCATCAGCGCGTAGACGACGTGGGCCTGGTCCTCGCCCGGCACGCCCAGTTTCCGCGGCGTCCCGCGCCGCCCGATGGCGAGGACGACGCGCCGCGCCACGACCGGCGGCTGTCCGTCGCTCTCGACCCGGAAGCCCGACTCCTCGACCCGGGCGATGGCCGTCACCCGGTGCGCCGGGCGGAGGTGCGCCTCGACCCCGGCCGCCTCGGCGACGTCGGCCCACAGCTCGACCAGCTGCTCTTTGCGGATCTCGGTCGTCTCGAGCCGGCCGTAGCCCGGGATCGAGAACGGCTGCGTCATCACGAGCTTCCGGCGCGGGTAGTGGCGGATGGTCCCGCCGAGCTCGGCCTCGCGCTCGAGGACGGTGTAGCGGAGGCCGGCCTCGCCGAGCGTCGCCGCTGCGCTCATCCCCGCCGGCCCGGCCCCGACCACGACCACGTCGAACACGCCCTCCGGCGCGGCCCCGTCCGCTCGGACGGCCTTGACGATGCCCTCGGCGCACTGGCGGCCCTGCTCGACGGCGTTCCGCACGAGTCCCATCCCGCCGAGCTCGCCCACGATGTAGAGGTCGTCGACGTTCGTCATGTAGTCGCCGCGGACGCGCGGGAGGTCGACGCCGCGCGTGGCGGTGCCGAAGACGAGCGTGATCGCGTTGGTGGGGCACGCCCGCTCGCAGCGCCTGTGCCCGACGCACCGGGCCGGCGCGACCGTCTCGGCCTGCCCGCCGACGAGCGCCAGCACGTCGCCCTCGGGGCAGACGGTCGTGCACGCGCCGCAGCCGAGGCAG
>CAXRFJ010000238.1:0-3899 GCA_964229475.1 Rubrivirga sp. | reverse complement strand
CTCGGCGTCGAGGCGGGCGACCTCGGCCCGGAGCGTCGAGTCGGCGTCGACGTAGCGCACGTAGGCCGCGTCGTTGGAGGGGAGCACGACGCTCGCGACGCCCACGCGGACCGTGTCGCCGGGCGCGACGGCCACCGGCAGCACGAGCCGCGGGGCCACGTCGGCGAACGGCCGGCCGTCGGCCGCGCGGACGTTGGCGGAGACGAACGGGAAGCGGGCCTCGGCGACGCGGGCGTGGAACGCGTCCTCGGACACGTCGAACTCGTGGTTGCCGATCGCGGCGGCGTCAAGGCCCAGCGCGTTGAGCGCGGCCACCATCTGCCGGCCCGCCAGCCGCTCGCCGTCGACGCGCGCCGTGCCCAGCGCCGAGGGGCTCAGGAAGTCGCCCGCGATGAGCGTGATCGTGTTCGGGTCGCGCCGGAGAAGCTGCTGCCGGAGCCCCGCCACGCGCGCCAGCCCGCCCGACTGGCCGCCCTCGACCGGCGTGATCTCGTACACGTCGTTCATCTGGAGGACGGTGAACGAGACCGTGGTCGACGGCCCGGCGAGGCCCGACGAGACGACGGGCGCCGTCGGCGCGCAGCCCGCAGCGGCGAGCGCGAGGGCCACGGAAAGAGGGCGGAGGATGGACGTGAGCTTCATGGCCTAGGGGAAACCCTGATGGGGATGGGACATAGAATGATAGAGGGGATGAGCCGACCGTGCGCCATTGTTTGGCCTCGAACCGCGGCCCGCCCCGTCCCATTGTCTCACAATCCAAGAGGTTTGATTTGGCGCTCTACGAACTCCACGACGCGAAGCTGGCCGGCGTCGAAGGTCAGGGCTACGTGTTCCCCGTCGACACGTTCGAAGGCAAGCAGTACCGCGGCGTGTTCTTCGCGAACGACGACGACGAGGCGTCCATCACGACCGACGTCGCGGAGGCCACGTTCGAGGGCATGATCTATCACAAGACGACGCAGGGCGAGGGCGACGCGACCGTCAACGTGACGAACATCGTCGAGACCGCTGTCGGCCGCCGCGCCGACCTCGAGGTCCTGTAAGCGCCACCTCGGATTCCCACGGGAGGCCCCGGCCGGATCGGCCGGGGCCTCGCCGTATGCAGCCGGCCGGCCGCTACCGGCTCGCGGCCCGGAGGTCGTCGAGCACGACCGCCAGCAGGAACGCCTGGACGAGGAGCGGCACCGAGGCGGGCAGGCCCAGCTCACGCTCGCGACGGAAGACCCCGGCCTTCCGGACCTGGCCGATCCGCCGGCCCCCGGCCTCGACGGCGTGCCGCCCGTGTCCGAACGACGGCCGGACCACGAGCCGCCGCGGCCCCTCGCCGGCCACCGACGCGTCGACGTCGACCGTGTAGACGAAGGCGAACCACCCGGCCCGCCGCGACGTCGCCACGCGGGCGCCCTCGAAGGCCAGCCCGATCGTCGGCCCCGGCGTCGGCCCCATCTCGAGAGCGAAGGGGACGCCCCCGACCGTGATCTGGCCGGCCGGCGCGGTCCCCCTGGGCAGGGCCACCTCGGCGACGACCTCGTCCCCGTCGGAGACGAGGTGCGTCGACGAGCCGAAGCCCTCGGGCCGGGCGAGCCGCACCGGTTCAGGCCGCGACGGCGCCGTAGAGCTCGGCCACGGCCCGCGCCTGGCCGGCCACCTCCCGGCGGAGCGCGTCGGGCTCGACCACCTCGGCGTCGGTCCCGTAGCGGAGGAGCCACTTCGCGACGTACGCGAGGTTCTCGAACTCGAACGTCACCTGCGTCCACCCGTCGCCGACCGGCAGCTCCTGCTCGACGTCGGCCGGCACCTGGCGGCGGGCCCAGCGCCACGCGCGATCCCGGAAGCGGACCGTCATCCGGACGTTCTCGGGGCTCGTGCCGCGCTCGCGGAGGTGCTCCTTGAGGTCGAACCCGGCCGGCGGCTCGAACCGGTCGAACCGCGTCCGGAGCTTCTTGATCTGGTCGAGCCGGAAGTTGCGGATGTCGTCGCGGAGGTGGTCGTAGGCGATGAGGTTCCAGTGGTCGGAGTAGTAGACGAGGCCGAGCGGGTCGACCTCGCGGACCGTCTCCTCGTCGCGGCTCGCCACGTAGTACGTCATCTTCACGACGCGCTGGCGGGCCATGGCCTCGGAGAGCTCGAACCACAGGCCCTGCTCGTCCTCCGTGGCGCCGGCCGAGCCGGCCGTCTCGTTGAACGGGGCGAGGACGGTCTGGTCCTGGAGCCGGTCGATGTAGTCGCGGACGGGCTCGGGGAGCACGTTCCGGATCTTCATGGCCACGGCGTCGGCGTCGGCGCGGAGGCTGGCGTCGGGCTGGAGCTTGGTGAAGCCGGTCCCGATGAGGAGCGTCGCGGCCTCCCGGGCGGAGAACATGAGGGGCGGGAGCTGGTAGCCCTCGAGGATCTCGTACCCCCCGTGCTCGGCGTAGGTCAGGGGCACCCCACTCTCCCCGAGCGTGCGGAGGTCGCGGAAGATGGTCCGCCGGCTCACGCCGAAGTGCTCGGCGAGGTCGCGGGAGGTCATGTTCGGCCGGTTCTGGAGCAGGAGCACCAGCGCGAACAGGCGTTCGGTCTTGTTGAGCGAGCGGTCGGAGCGGGCCATCTGGGGGGACGTTGGGGTGACGACGGCGGCGGGCAGCGGCGTCCGCAGGATCGGACGGGTGACAGCCATTTGTCAACGCCCGGAGCCCGGATCCCGTTCGTTTCGGCCGCTGAAGAGGGTGTGGAGGCGAGACCTCGCGGGAGTGGCGCGCGGCTTGCCGAGTCCCACCGCGTGCCGGGCACCGTGCCCGGCACCGTCCCCCACCCACCACTCCATCTCATGCGCTCTCTTCTCATCGCCGCCGCGGCCGTCGGGCTCGCGGCCTCCGCCAGCGCCCAGCCCACCTTCGGCCTCAAGGGCGGCCTCAACGTCGCCAACTTCGTCGGCGACGACGCGGCCAACTCCGAGGCCCGCCTCGGCGTCGTGGCGGGCGCCTTCGCCCGCGTCCCGTTCACGCCCCTGCTCGCCCTCCAGGTCGAGGGCCTCTACTCGCAGAAGGGCGAGGAGTACCTCAACACGGCCGGCTTCACCGAGTCGACCCGGCTCGACTACCTCGAGGTGCCCGCGACGCTCCGCCTGAGCGTGCCGGCCAGCCCGGGGCTCGACCTCGGCGTCTCGGCCGGCGGCTACGTCGGCGTCCCGCTCAAGGGCCAGGTCGAGGTCGACGGCCTCATCGAGGACGACCTCGACCTCAACACCGACTACGGCTTCGTCATCGGCGCCGACCTCGGCTCGGGCCCGTTCACGATCGACGCCCGCTACTCGCAGGGCCTCACCGAGGCCATCGACTTCGACCCGACGCTGGGCGCGAACCTCGACAAGAAGAACCAGGTCGTCTCCCTGACCTTCGGGTACCGCTTCGGCGGCGGGGGCTACGGCCGGTACTAGGCCTCGGCCCCGACTCCGGCCGGCGGTCCTCGCACCCCGCCGCGCCGACCCCGCGCCCGCCAGCCGCACCTGGCGGGCGCGGTCTGTGTCAGGCGCCCGCGCCGTCGGCGACCGTCACGATCGCCTTGTCGCTCCACTCGGGCCCGAGGATCTCGGCGAGCGGCTGGGTGGCCACCTCGGCCTCGGGCGCGGCGCCGCCGAGGCCGGCGATCTCGTCGGCGAGGTCGCCGCCCTTGAGGCAGACGAGCCCGGGCGGCCACGCGCCGTCGGCGACCGCGTCGAGCGCCTGGCGAGCCCGCACGTGCCAGCCCCAAAGCGTCGCGAGCGGCGCCGTCGCGCGGCTGACGGACACGTGCGGCGCCGGCCCGTCGTAGGCCTCGGCGCGGCCGTTCCACGTCTCCAGGTTGTCGATGCCGAGCCGCCGCGCGAACAGCTTGACGGCCTCCGTCTTCTTCCCGACGGCGTCGACGGCGACGACCTG
>CAXRFJ010000237.1:0-4761 GCA_964229475.1 Rubrivirga sp. | reverse complement strand
ACCTCTACGGGCTGCCGGGCCTCGTGACCACGCTCGCGCTCCTCGAGCGGACCGACCCGCTCACGATCGTCGGGCCGGCCGGGCTAAAGAGCGTGATGCAGGCGATGCCGGGCCTCCAGAAGGGCTGGCTCCCGTTCGAGGTCGCGTACCGCGAGCTGGCGGAGGGCTTCGAGCACGAGGTCGTGTTCGAGGACGACCACGTGACCATCGAGGCGCGGCCACTCGAGCACCGCGTGTTCTGCGCCGGCTTCCGCTACCAGGAGAAGACCCGGCCGGGCTCCGTCGACGGCGAGGCCGCGCGGGCCGCCGGAATTGCGGAGGGCTGGCAGTTCGAGGCGCTCAAGCGCCGCGAGGCCGTGACGCTCGACGACGGGACCGTGATCGAGCCGGACGGGCTCGTCGGGCCGCCGCGGCCGGGCGGCGCGTTCGCCTACGTTCTCGACACGACGCCCTGCGAGACCGGGCGGCTCCTGTCGGCGGACGCCGACCTCGTGCTCCACGAGGCCACGTTCACCGAAGAGCACGGCCGGCGCGCCGCCGACGTCGGGCACTCGACGGCGCGGCAGGCCGCCGAGGTCGCCCGCGACGCCGGCGCCGAGAAGCTGCTCCTGACCCACTTCTCGGCGCGCTACGCCGACCCGGCCCCGCTGGTCTCCGAGGCCCGCCCGGTCTTCCCGAACACGCAGGCCGCCGAGGACCTCCAGCGCTACGAGCTCCGGCGGTAGCCCCCCCCCGCCCGCCTCGGCGGCGTGGCGGCCCGGCCGGAGGGCGGCCCGGCGGGCCGCCCCCTACGCATTGGTGACGAAGCGGCCCCCGCCTCCGGAACCGTGGGCGGCGGCACCGGGGTAGCTTGCCCCGTGGCCGACTCCTCCCCCCAGACCTGGCGCCCGCCGAAGGGCCTCGTCCGCCGCCTCGGCGCGCTCCTCTGGCCCTACCGCTGGCACGTCGCCGCGGCCCTCGCGCTGACGTTCACGGTCGCCTACCTCGGCCCGCTCCGCCCGCGCCTCGTCCAGCAGGCCGTCGACGACTTCATCCTGCCCGGCGACGTCCCCGGGCTCCTGCGGATCGTGGCGCTCATCGCGGGCGTGCTCGTGGCCGAGGGCGTCGCGTACTTCGCGCTCGGCTACCTCACCCAGTGGGTCGGGCAGCACGCGCTCTACGACCTCCGCACGCGCGTCTTCCGGTTCGTCGAGCGCCAGCGGCTCGCGTTCTTCGACAAGACGCCGATCGGGACGCTCATCACGCGGGCGACGTCCGACATCGAGGCCCTCGCAGACCTGCTCTCGGCGGGCGCCGTGACCATGCTCGGCGACCTCGCGCGGGTTCTGTTCATCGGCTACTTCATGCTGTCGCTGGACGTCGAGCTCGGGCTCGTGGCCCTGTGCGCGCTCCCGCCGATGATCCTCGCCACGGAGGTGTTCCGGCGGAAGATGCGCGACGCCTACCGCGAGACGCGGAAGCAGGTCGGCCGGCTCAACGCGTTCCTCCAGGAGCACGTGACGGGCATGAGCGTGGTCCAGATCTTCGGGCGCGAGGCCGAGGAGCAGCGCCGGTTCGAGGCGGTCAACGAGGCCCACCGCGACGCCCACGTCCAGACGGTCTACTACTACGCGCTGTTCTACCCCGTCGTCGACATCATCGCGTCGGCGGCGCTGGCGCTCGTGATCTGGTTCGGCGGGACCGAGGCCATGCGCGAGGCGGTCACGGTCGGCACGCTCATCGCGTTCGTCCAGTACGTCCGGATGTTCTTCGAGCCGGTCCGCAACCTGAGCGACCAGCTCAACTCGATCCAGGCCGCCTTCGCCGCCTCCGAGCGCGTGTTCGACCTTCTCGACGACGACCAGTCGCTCCCGGAGCCGGACGAGCCCACGCGCCTCCCGGACGGCCGCGCCCAGGGCCGCATCGCCTTCGAGAACGTGTGGTTCGCCTACGAGCGCCTCCCCGTGGTCGAGAGGGACGGAGAGGGATCGGGGAGGGAGAGGGACGATGGGGCCACCCCGGATCCCTCCATCCCGCATCCCGTATCCCTCCCCGAGTGGAACTGGGTCCTCCGCGACGTCTCGTTCACGTGCGAGCCGGGGCAGACGCTCGCGCTCGTCGGCGCGACGGGGAGCGGCAAGACGACGATCCTCTCGCTCCTCCTCCGGTTCTACGAGCCCCAGCGCGGGCGCATCACGATCGATGGCGTCGACGTGAAGGACCTCCCGCTCGCGGAGCTCCGCCGGCAGGTCGGGCTCGTGCTCCAGGACGTGTTCCTCTTCTCCGGATCGATCGCCGAGAACGTGACGCTCGGGGACCCCGACGTGTCCCGCGACCGGATCGCCGAGGCGGCCCGCCTCGTCGGCGCCGACCGGTTCGTGGAGCGGCTCCCGGACGGGTACGACGCCGAGGT
The DNA here is from genome assembly GCA_964229475.1 of Rubrivirga sp. GTDB lineage: Bacteria > Bacteroidota > Rhodothermia > Rhodothermales > Rubricoccaceae > Rubrivirga. The sequence goes on along the minus strand of CAXRFJ010000237.1, from coordinate 2,369 downwards.
CGGCGAGCGGGGCGCGTCGCTGTCGCTCGGCCAGCGCCAGCTCCTGTCGTTCGTCCGCGCGCTGCTCTACGACCCGGCCGTCCTCGTCCTCGACGAGGCCACGTCGTCGGTCGACACCGAGACCGAGGAGATGGTCCAGCGCGCCGTCGACGTGCTCATGGAGGGGCGGACGGCGCTCGTGGTCGCCCACCGGCTCTCGACCGTCCAGCACGCGAGCCAGATCCTCGTGCTCCACAAGGGCGAGGTCCGCGAGCGCGGCGACCACCAGGCGCTGCTGGCGCAGGACGGGCTGTACCGCCGGCTCTACGAGCTCCAGTACGCCGACCAGGAGAGGGCGGCGGCCTAACCCTCCGATGCGGCCCGGCCCGGCGCCGAGCGCCGCCGCCTCGGAGCGTTAGCGGACCGGCACCTCTGGCACCGCGTGCCGCCCCCCCAGAGTGAGGTCTGGAGGCGGGGAGGGCGGATCGGGCCCGAGGGAGGGCGGTGGCCTCCGCCTCGGCGAAGCCACCGAGGCGGCCGTGGGGGGCCGGACAGGTCAACGTTCGATAATGGAACTCCCGTGAAACGCGTCCATATTTGAACCGCCCCTCCCACCGCACGCCTCGACCTCCGCCGGCGCTGGCACCGCCCGGCACCGCCCCTTCCCCTCCCCACTCCATGCGACACTCGACACGCCTGGGCCGGCGGCTCGCGCCGTCCGCCCTCGTCGCGATGCTCACGCTCGCGCTCACCCTCCCGGCCTCCGCGGCCATCATCACCGTCGACTCCGGCACCGACGACGGCGTCGGCTGCACGCTCCGCGAGGCCGTCGCCTCGGCCAACATGGACGCCGCGATCGGCGGCTGCGCGGCCGGCGACGACGCGGACGACGAGATCCGGTTCACGGTCTCCTCCGTCACGCTGACGAGCGGCCAGCTCGCGATCCAGGAGGCCCTGATCGTGACGGGCCCGGTCACGATCAACGCGGCGCCGGCCAGCCGGATCTTCGACGTCCCGTTCGACGAGCCCGTGGCCTTCACCGACGTCAGCTTCCAGGGCGGCCGCGGCGACGGCGGCGCGCTCCGCGTGTTCGGCGGCGCGGACGTCACCGTGACCGGCGGGGCCGCGACCCTCAACAACGCCCCCGGCTCGGGCGGCGCCTTCTGGGTCTCCGCGCTCGGGTCGCTGACGGTCACCGGCACCGCGTTCACCGGCAACCAGGCCCGCGGCGGCGCGGCGACGGAGGGCGGCGGCGCGATCTACACGCAGGGCGGCGACCTCTCGGTCGCCGACGCGACGTTCACCGACAACCGCGCGCTCGGCGCGGCCGGCTCGGGCGGCGCCATCCTCAACCCGAACGGCGCGGCCCTCACGGTCACCAACTCGACGTTCTCGCAGAACCGCTCGCAGCGGGCCGGCGGCGCCATCGAGACGGTGGGCGGGACCACCGACGTGTCCGGGACCACCTTCGAGTTCAACACGGCGGGGTCGGCCCCGGGCAACGGCGGCGCCATCCACGGCGGCGGCGACGTGACGCTGACGGTCAGCGACGGCACGGCCACGGGCAACCGGGCCACCGAGGGCGGCGCCTACTGGATCAGCGGCGCCGGCACCCTGTCGGTGTTCGGCGGCGCGATCTCGGGCAACCTCGCCGAGGGCCCCGCGGCCGACAACGGCGGCGGCGGCCTCTACAGCGACGGCGGCACGCTCGTCGTCGCCGACGGCGTCGACTCGTCCGTCTCGATCACCGGCAACCGTGCGACGGGCGCGGCCGGCTCGGGCGGCGGCATCCTCATCGCCGGCGGCACGGCCACGATCACGAACGCCGTGCTCGAGGCCAACCGCGCCCAGCGGGCCGGCGGGGCCATCGAGATCGTCGACGGCGCCGTGACCATCACCGGCGGCGTGTTCACCCAGAACGTCGTGGCGACGGCCCCCGGCAACGGCGGCGCCATCCACACGACGTCGCCGTCGGGCGCCACGCTCGACATCTCCGACTCCGCGTTCTCGAACAACGAGGCCGGCGCCGAGGGCGGCGGCCTCTGGATCAACGCGAACACGACGCTCACCCTCTCGACGTCCCAGGTCGTCGGCAACGCCGCCCGCGGCACCGCGGCCGACAACGGCGGCGGCGGGGTCTTCAACAACGGCGGCGACGCGACGATCTCGACCACGACGATCGCCAACAACCGGACGTTCGGCCAGGGCGTGCCCGGCGGCGGCGTCCTCGCCGTCGGCGGGACCACGACGATCTCGCAGAGCGCGATCGTCAACAACACGTCGAACCTCGGCGGCGGGCTGGCGGCCCTCCCGGGCGCCACCGTCGACGTCGAGAACACGACGGTCTACGGCAACGCGGCCCGCTACGGCGGCGGCGTCTTCTCGAGGTC
>CAXRFJ010000236.1:0-3742 GCA_964229475.1 Rubrivirga sp. | reverse complement strand
CGCCGAGCCGCTCGCCGACGCCGCCCGCGACCGGGTCCGCCAGCTGTCCGAGCGCCACGTCCCGCTCGCCGGCGACTTCGATGTCGTCGACGCGCGCGACGTGCTCGACGACCTCGAGTCCGGCCGGTCGTAAGCTCGGCGCGGGCGCCCGCGTCCACCCAGGCCACCGACTCCTTCCCCCCGACCCATGCCGTACCCCGAACCGCTCGTCGCCCCCATGCGCGAGGAGCTCACCCGCCTCGGCGTCCGCGAGCTCCGCACGGCCGCCGACGTCGACGCCCTCGTCGACGAGGCCCAGAGCGGGACCACGCTCGCCATCGTCAACTCCGTCTGCGGCTGCGCCGCGGCCAACGCCCGCCCGGCCGTCGCCCTCGCGCAGGGCGTCGAGACGCAGCCCGACCGGACGGTGACCGTGTTCGCCGGCCAGGACACCGAGGCCACGGCCCGCCTCCGCGAGTACCTCGCCGGGATCCCACCGTCGAGCCCGTCCATGTTCCTCCTGAAGGACGGCGACCCGGTCTTCGCCATCGAGCGCCGCCACATCGAGGGCCGCTCCGCCAGCGCCATCGCCGCCGACCTCAAGACGGCGTTCGAGACGTTCTGCGGCGACGACGCCCAGGACGCGCCCGACGAGCCGCTCCGCCCGGAGGGCGCCGCGCCCCAGGCGCCCGGCCTCCCGGCCACGTTCCGCGCGATCAGGTAGCGCTCCGGCGCTCCGCTCCGACGCCCCCCGGTCACAGCGACCGGGGGGCGTTTCTGTTGGGGGCGCCCGCCTCGGGCGCTCCGGGGCACCGCCCGGGGCACCGCCCGGCGCGTTCCCGAGGCGGCGGGATCCGGCGGCCGGCGCCGTCGTTCGGGGCGCGCTCGCGGGGCGGAGACCCGGCGACCCGTTCCGGATGCACGCCCTCCCCCTCACCGAGCCGGTCGCCGTCTTCACGGTCGTCCTCCTCGTCCTGCTCGCCGCGCCGCTCGTCGCGCGGCGCGGCGTGCCGTCGGCCGTCGTGCTCCTGGCGGCCGGCGTGGCGCTCGGGCCGCACGCGCTGGGCGTGCTCGACCGCGACCCGACGATGGTCCTGCTCGGGACCGTCGGGCTGCTCTACATCATGTTCCTGGCGGGGCTCGAGATCGACCTCCACGAGCTGGAGGAGGGGAAGGCCCGGAGCCTCGGGTTCGGCGCGGCGACGTTCGTCCTGCCCCAGGCCGTCGGCGCGGTGGTCGGGCGGCTGGTGCTCGGGATGGGGTGGCCGGCGGCCGTCCTGCTGGGCAGCGTGTTCGCCAGCCACACGCTCCTGGCGTACCCGGCGGCGGCCCGGCTCGGCCTCCAGAAAGAGCGGGCCACGACGACGGCCGTCGGCGCGACGATCCTGACCGACACGCTCGCGCTCCTCGTCCTCGCCGTCGTGGCGACCGGCGCCCGGGAGGGCGGCGGGTTCGACGCGCTCGTGTTCGTGCGCGTGGCCGGGGCGCTCCTCGTCGTCGGCGGGATCGTGCTGTGGGGGCTCCCGAAGCTCGGCGCGTGGTTTTTCCGGACGGCGGCGCAGGACGCGACGGTCGAGTTCGTGTTCGTCCTCGCGGCCGTGTTCGTGTGCGCGCTGGGCGTCGAGGCGCTGGGCGTCGAGCCGATCATCGGCGCGTTCCTGGCCGGGCTCGGGCTCAACCGGCTCGTGCCGGAGGGCGGGCCCCTCATGAACCGGATCGGCTTTTTCGGGACGGCCCTGTTCGTCCCGTTCTTCCTGCTCTCGACGGGGATGCTCGTGGACCTCGGCGCGTTCGCCGAGGCTGGCGCGGCCCGGGCGTGGACGGTTGCGCTCGCGATGACGACGACGCTCCTCGTGACGAAGGGGACGGCCGCGCTCCTGCTCCGCCCCGCGTTCGGGTTCTCGGCCGACGAGGTCCGCCTCGCGTTCGGGCTCACGGTCCCCCAGGCGGCGGCGACGCTGGCGGCCGTGCTGGTCGGCGTCGAGGTCGGGCTGTTCGACGGGGCCGTGCTGAACGGGACGATCGCGATGGTGTTCGTGACGTGCGTGGTGGGGCCGGTCGTGGTCGAGCGAGCGGGGCGGCGTCTGGCGCGGGCGGCGTCCGAGCGGACCCCGGACGCGCGGGACGGCCGCGACCGCGTCCTCGTGTCCCTCGCGAACCCGGCGACGGCCGAGGCGCTCGTCGACCTCGCGCTGCTCGCCCGCGGGCCGGAGGCGACGGCGCCGCTCGCGGCCGTGACCGTCGTGCCGGGCGGGCCGGACCAGGCGGCGGCCGTGGCCTCGGGCGAGCGGACGCTCTCGGCGGCCGTCGTCCACGCGGCGGGCGCGGAGGTGCCCGTGCTGCCGCTCGTCCGCGTCGAGTCGAACGTGGCGCGGGCGCTCGCGCGGGCGGCGGCCGAGACGCGGGCCTCGCTCCTCGTGATGGGGTGGGACGGCGGCGCCGCCGCGGCGCGGCTCCTGTTCGGCAGCGTCCCCGACCGCGTGCTCCGCGAGACGCCGACGGCCGTGCTCATCGCCCGCGAGACGCGGCCGCCCGCGACCGTCGGGCGCCTGTTCATGGCCGTCCCGCCGATGGCCGAGCTCGAGCCCGGCTTCCGGTCGGCGGCGGCGACGCTGCTCGGGATGGCCGGCCGGGCCGGCGCCGAGCTCGTCGTCCTCACGCCGGCGCCCTACGCCGACGCCGTCCGCGAGGCGTTCGGCCGGGCCCGGCGGGGCGGCGGGGCGCCGGAGGTCCGCCCGCTCGACCGCTGGGCCGACCTCCCGCCGACGCTCGACGCCACGCTCCGCCCGACCGACGCGCTCGCGCTCGTCTCGGCCCGGCAGGGCGCGATCGCGTGGCGGGCCTCGCTCGACCGGCTCCCCCGCGTGCTCGCGCGGCGCCACCCCGACCTGTCCCTGTTCGTCCTGTTCCCGGGGCAGGTGCCCGTCTCGGCGATCCTCCCGTCCGGCCTCACGAGCGGCGACCGCGCGTTCCTCGACCGGCTCCGGCCCGACGCCGTCCGCCTCGGCCTCCGCGCGGACGACCCCGCCGGCCTGTTCCGGCAGGCGCTCGGCGACGCGTTCCCGGCCGAGGTCGCCGCGCGGCTCGCCGCCGCCCCGGCCGACGCGCGGCCCGAGATCCGGCCCGGCGTGGTCCTGTCCCACGTCCGGTCGGCGCGGGCCGACGAGCCGGTCCTGGGCGTCGGCGTGAGCCGCGAGGGCGTGGCGATGCCCGGCGCGTCGGGGCCGGTCCACGTCGTGCTGGCGCTCGTCGTGCCCGAGCGCGTCCCGTCGCGGCGCTACCTCGGCTGGCTGGCCCTCGTCGCCCGGATGCTCCGCGACGACGCGACCGTCGAGGCCGTCCGCCAGGCGGAGGCCCCGGCGGAGGCGCACGCGGCGCTCCTCGAGGCCCTCCGCAAGGACGTCGAGGCGGGCTAGCGGCTAGAGCTGGTCGCCGCGGACGACGCGCCGGACGCCCTCGCCGCGGACGTCGAGCCGGAGGTCGACGAGGACGGGCACGGGCTGGCCGCGGTGGCGGCCCGGCGCGAACGCGCTGGCGTGGACGGCCCGGCGGGCGGCGTCGCCCTTGGCCGGCGTCGCGGCCTCGGCGTCGCTGCACCGGACGGCGCCGCTCGTGTCGACGAGCGCGCGCACGACGGCGAAGCGCTCCGACGGGTCGGCCGGGCGCATCAGCCCGCCGGCCTCGTTCGGGATCCGCACGCGCTCCTGCACGGCGCGGAGCCCGCCGACCGGCTCGGGCGGCACGTCGACCTCGGCGCCGAGGC
>CAXRFJ010000235.1:0-4138 GCA_964229475.1 Rubrivirga sp. | reverse complement strand
CGAATGTTCGACACCCTGTCCGACAAGCTCGACGCCGCCCTCAAGAACGTGAAGGGCGAGGGTCGGATCAACGACCTCAACATCGCCGAGACGATGCGCGAGGTCCGCCGCGCGCTCCTCGACGCCGACGTCAACTACCAGGTCGCGAAGGACTTCACCAACAAGGTGAAGGCGCACGTCACCGACGAGAAGGTCCTCCAGGCCGTCAACCCCGGCCAGCAGTTCGTCAAGCACGTCTACGACGAGCTCGTCTACCTCCTCGGCGACGTCCACGTGGACCTCAACCAGGCCAAGCGCCCGCCAACGGTGATCCTGGTGGCCGGGCTCCAGGGCGCCGGCAAGACCACGTTCGTCGGCAAGCTGGCCCACTTCCTCAAGTCGAAGGGCCGGAGCCCGATGGTCGCCGCGGCCGACGTGTACCGCCCGGCGGCCGTCGACCAGCTCGAGACGCTGGCCGGCCAGGTCGGCGTGCCCGTCTTCGCGATCCGCGGGGCCGACGGGATGCCCGAGAAGGACGCCGTCGCCGTCGCCGAGCAGGCCGTGGCCGAGGCCAAGCGGATGGGCCGCGACACGATCATCATCGACACGGCCGGCCGGCTCCACGTCGACGAGGCGATGATGGACGAGGTCGTCGCGAGCCAGCAGGCGACCGAGCCCGACGAGATCCTGTTCGTCGTCGACGCGATGACGGGCCAGGACGCCGTCAACACGGCGAAGGCGTTCAACGACCGGCTCGACATCGACGGCGTCGTCCTCACGAAGCTCGACGGCGACACGCGCGGCGGCGCCGCGCTCTCGATCCGGAGCGTCGTCGAGAAGCCGATCAAGTTCGCCGGCACCGGCGAGAAGCTCGACGCGCTCACCGAGTTCTACCCCGACCGGATGGCCCAGCGCATCCTCGGGATGGGCGACGTGGTCTCGTTCGTGGAGAAGGCCCAGGAGCAGTTCGACGCCGAGGAGGCCGAGAAGCTGCAGCGGAAGTTCCGGACCCAGGACTTCGACCTCCAGGACTTCTACGACCAGCTCCAGAAGATCAAGAACATGGGGTCCCTGAAGGACCTCCTGGGCATGATCCCCGGCGTCGGCAAGGCCATCAAGCAGATCGACGTCGACGACGACGCGTTCCGCCACATCGAGGCGCTCATCCAGTCGATGACGCCCGAGGAGCGGGCCAACCCCCAGGTCATCAACGGCTCCCGCCGCCGCCGCATCGCGCGGGGCTCCGGCATGGAAGTGCAGGACGTGAACGCGCTCCTCAAGCAGTTCCGGGAGATGAAGAAGATGATGAAGACGATGTCCAAGCTCCAGGGCAAGGGCCGCGCCGTCGACCCCACGCAATTGCTCGCGGGCCGCTAGCCCGCACGAGTTCGGAGTTCAGGGTTCGGAGTCCAGAGTGGTCTCCTCCCCGGGCATCGAACTCTGAACTCTGAACTCTCAACCCCGAACCCCACCCGCATGTCCGTCAAGCTCCGTTTCCGCCGCATGGGCCGCAAGAAGCTGCCCGTGTTCGGCCTCGTCGCCACCGACAGCCGCTCGCCCCGCGACGGCCGCTTTATCGAGGACCTCGGCCGGTACGAGCCGGTCGCCGAGCCCTCGACCGTCAAGCTCGACGCCGAGCGCAGCGTGTACTGGCTCGGCCAGGGCGCCCAGCCGTCGCACACCGTCCGCAACCTGCTCCAGAAGGAGGGCATCCTCCTCCGCTGGGCGCTGACGCGCCAGGGCAAGGAGGCCGAGGAGATCGAGGCCGCCGTGGCCGAGTTCAAGGAGCGCCAGGCCGAGAAGGGCGCCGCCAAGGGCAAGAAGACGCGCGCCGAGCGCCGCGCCGACGCCCTCGCCGCCGAGCGGAAGGCCGCCCAGGAGAAGGCCGCCGAGCTCGAGAAGCAGCGCCAGGAGCGCGAGGCCGAGCTCCGCGCCCAGCGCGAGGCCGCTGAGGCCGAGGAGCGCGCCGCCGCCGAGGCCGCCCGCGCCGAGACCGCCGCCGCCGCCGCCGACAGCGAGGCCCTCACGGAGGCCGCCGACGCGCCGGCCGCCGCGGAGACCGCTGCGGAGACCGCCGCCGACGAGACGGAGGCCGCCGAGCAGCCGACCGACGCCGACGCGGGCGAGCAGGCCGAGGCCCAGCAGGCCGCCGAGGCCGAGGGCGGCGACGCCGCCACCGAGGCCGCCTCGGAGGAGACGGTCGCCGAGGAGGCGCCCGCCGCCGCCGAGGAGCAGCCGGCCGCCGAGGAGGAGACCGCCGAGGCCGTCGCCGACGACGCCGGCGAGGAGGTCGCCGACCAGACCGAGGCCGGCGCCGCCGAGTCCGACGAGGTCGAGGCCGCCGCTGCGCCCGCCGAGGAGCCGGCCGAGGCCGCCGCGGAGGAGGCCCCCGCCGAGGAGGCCGCCCCCGCCGCCGAGGCCGACGACCTCACGACGGTCAACGGCATCGGGCCGAAGTACTCCGAGATCCTCACGGGCGCCGGCATCACGACGTTCGCCCAGCTCGCCGAGACCTCGGTCGAGAAGCTCCAGGAGGTCATCACGGAGGCCGGCTCGACGACGGCCGGCAACGAGGAGACGTGGCCCGAGCAGGCCCGCTTCCTCGCCGCCGGCGACACGGAGGGCCACGCGGCCTACGTCGAGTCGCTCTAGCCGATCGCACCCCGGGGCGGGGCCGGCGAAGGCTGGCCCCGCCTCTTTTGTACCCCGACTTGCCATGGACCCGGATCGCCTCCTCCTGATGGGCCGCGTCGGCCGGACGCACGGCGTCCGCGGCGAGATGAAGGTCGTCCCCGAGACCGACGACCCCCAGCGCTTCGCGGCCGTCGAGCGGCTCTACCTCGGTGAGACCGAGGCCGACGCCCGGCCGGTCGCGGTCGAGAGCGTCCGGTTCCAGTACCCGAAGGGGCGGACGGTCGTCCTCCTCGCGCTCGAGGGCGTCGACTCGCTGGAGGCCGCCGAGGAGCTCCGCAACGCGCGCCTCTTCGCCGACCCCGACGACCTCCCGGACCTCGCCGACGGCGAGGCCTATCTCCACGACCTCGTCGGCCTCGACGTGATCGAGGTGGCCGAGGACGGGACCGAGGCGGCCGAGCCGTTCGGGACGGTCCGCGACCTCTACGACGGCGCGCAGCTCCTCTTCGCGATCGCCCGCCCGGGCAAGCCCGAGGTCCTGCTCCCCGACGTCGACGAGTTCGTCGTCCGCCTCGACCTCGCCGCCCGCCGCCTCTACGTCCGCCTCCCCGACGGGCTGGTGGACGAGTAGGAGGGATGAGCGAGGGATCGGGGATGGAGGGGTTCCGTCCTGCGCCGTATCCCTCTGCCACCCCGTATCCCGCATCCCTCTGATGATCCGCTTCGACCTCGTGACGGCGCTGCCGGGCCTCGTCGAGAGCCCGCTGAGCCACTCGATCCTCAAGCGGGCGCAGGACAAGGGGCTCGTCGAGGTGGCCGTCCACGACCTCCACGACTGGGGGCTCGGGAAGTACCGCCAGATCGACGACGCGCCCTACGGCGGGATGGGGGGGATGGTGCTCCGGCCCGAGCCGCTCTTCGCCTGCGTCGAGCACCTCCAGCAGGAGCACGGCCCGTACGACGAGGTCGTCTTCCTCACGCCCGATGGCGAGACGCTCGACCAGCCGATGGCGAACGAGCTCTCGCTCAAGGGCCGCCTGCTCCTCATCGCCGGGCACTACAAGAACGTCGACCAGCGGGTCCGCGACGCGCTCGTGACGCGCGAGATCTCGGTCGGCGACTACGTCCTGTCGGGCGGCGAGCTCCCCGCGCTCGTGCTCATCGACGCCGTCGCGCGGCTCGTGCCGGGCGTGCTCGGCGACGCGGGCTCGGCGCTGAGCGACAGCTTCCAGGACGGCCTGCTCGACGCGCCGTCCTACACCCGGCCGGCCCGCTTCCGCGACCTGGAGGTCCCGGCCGTCCTCCGCTCCGGCGACCACGACGCGATCCTCGCCTGGCGCGAGGCGCAGCGGCTGGAGCGGACCCGGACCCGCCGCCCGGACCTCTTGAAGGAGGCCGGGTCGCCGGGCGACGAATCCCCGTAGACCACGCCCGCGGCCCGTTTCGGCCGCCGAGCTCCCTACCTTCCTCGTTCGCGCCCGAGGCACCCCGGCGCGCACCCACCTCAGACCGACCAAGCCATGGC
>CAXRFJ010000234.1:0-7288 GCA_964229475.1 Rubrivirga sp. | reverse complement strand
CTCGCTCGCCGACGGCCCGCAGGGCGAGGGCGGCGACGCCAACGAGCGCGTGAGCCTCCGCGCCCGCGCCCGCGCGTTCCCCATCGACTGGGCCCGCCCGTTCCTCGACGACCGGGCCTACAACGCGCTCGGCGGGACGCTCCGGCTCGACGTGACGGTCGTCGGGACGCAGGCGAACCCCCGGCTCGACGGCATCGCCACGCTCCAGAACGGCCGCCTCGGGGTCGTCGCGACGGGCCGGGTCTACGAGCCCATCACGGCCGACCTCACCTTCCAGAACGACCGGATCGTGCTCGAGGACGTCCGGATCCTCGACGCGAGCGGCCGGACGGCCCTCGACGTCACCGGCAACGTCCGCTTCCGCGAGCTGTCCGTCGGCGAGTTCGACCTGACGATCACGCCGCGCGACTTCCTCGCCATGGACACGCGGACGTACGACGGGCTCGTCCTCGACCGCGGGAGCACGCCGCTCCGGCTCACGGGCACGCTCGACCGGCCCGTCCTGCGCGGCTCCGTCGTCCTCGCTCAGGGCGACATCTACCTCACCGACGAGCTCGTCCCGCCCGAGCTCGAGCCGGTCACGCTCACCGACGCCCAGATCCGCGAGGTCGAGTCCCGGTTCGGCCGCGTGATCACGGCCCGGGACACGGCCCAGAGCCGGTTCGTCGACGCGCTCGACTACGCCCTCACGGTCGAGATCGAGCAGAACGTGTGGCTGCGGAGCGAGGCCGGGCTCCCGTTCGACATCGAGTTCCGCGGCGACGTCGAGGCCCGGAAGCGGTCGTACGCCGAGTCGAGCCAGCTCTTCGGCCGGATCGACCTCGTCCGCGGGACGGTCGAGACGCTGAACCGCCAGTTCGAGCTGGAGGACGGGTCGATCACGTTCAACGGCGACCCGCTCGCGGCCATCGTCGACCTCGCGGCCACGCTCGACATCCGGCTGCCGGGCTCGATCTCGGGCCAGTCGTCGGCCGTCATCACGCTCTCGGCCCAGGGCCAGCTCGACGAGAACCCGTCGATCCGCCTCAGCGCGACGCCGACCATGGAGGCCGCCGACATCGTCTCGCTCATCGCGACGGGCCGCCTCGCCGACGAGTTTGTGGGGACGGGCGCGCTCGCGGGCGCCGGCACGGGCCTCGCGCTGGGCACCGTCTCGGGCTTCGCCGAGGGCCTTGCCAGCCGGACGCTCGGGCTCGAGATGGCCCAGATCGACTACGAGGGCGGCGACCTCGTCATCAAGTTCGGCGACTACTTCTCGAGCAAGCTGTTCTGGACGGCCGGGTTCATCGTCCCGCTCGGCGACACGGCGCAGGGCGAGAACCGGCTCCCGATCCTGTTCTCGCTGGACTACGAGCTCCTCCGCTGGCTCTCGGCCCAGACCGAGTACAGCGGCCAGCGCGGCGTCGGCGCCGGCCTCAACTACGAGACGGCGTGGTAGCGCGGGCGCCGGAGCGCTCCGACCCGGGATCGCCCCGTGTGACCTTGCGCCCCGGCGGACGCTAGCTTCCCCGCATGGAGCCCCTGCCCACCGACTCCCTCACCCAGCGCCTCCGCTCTGCGCGGCGGTCGCGGCAGAGCGAGAAGATCCTCCAGGAGAAGGCCGTCGAGCGGAAAGTCGAGGAGCGGAAGGAGGCCGCGCGCGAGAAGACCGTCTTCGGCGAGAGCTTCTTCGCCGAGGCCGGCGGGCTGTTCGAGTTCATCGGCCGGTTCTTCTCGCGGTTCTGGCGCCGCCCGTTCGAGTTCAAGGAGCTCTTGACGCAGATGGACGAGGTGGGGACGAAGAGCCTCACGCTCACCGGCGTCGTCGGCTTCTCGATCGGGATCGTGCTCGCGATGCAGAGCCGCGGGACGCTGGCCCGGTTCGGAGCCGAGAGCTTCCTCCCGTCGATGCTCTCGCTGTCGGTGATCAAGGAGATCGGGCCGGTCCTCACGAGCCTCGTGCTGGCCGGCCGCCTCGGCGCCGGCATGGGCGCCGAGCTCGGGTCGATGAAGGTGACCGAGCAGATCGACGCACTCGAGGTCGCCGCGCTCAAGCCGTTCCACTACCTCGTGGTCACGCGCGTGCTCGCCTGCGTCATCATGTTCCCCATCATGACGATGCTGACGGACATCCTCGCGCTGACGGGCGGCTACCTCGAGGCGTGGCTCTCGGACGGCATGGACGTCCGCGTCTTTATCGCGACGGCGTTCGACACGCTCCGCTTCGTGGACGTGCTCATGGACACGGGCAAGACGGCCATCTTCGGGTTCATCGTGGGCATCGTGAGCTGCTACCTCGGCTACAACGTCCGCGGCGGGACGCGCGAGGTGGGCCGGGCCGCCATGCAGGCCGTCGTGATCTCGAGCCTCCTCATCCTCCTGGCCGACGTCGTCGTCGTCCGCGCCTCGATCCTCCTCTTCGGCGACATCTCCGACGCCGCCTGACGGCGGCTCCGTGCGGCGTGGACCGTTCCACGTTCGAACGTCCCCCCTTCCACGCTGTCCATGTCCCGCTTTTCCGACCGCGCCGACCGCCGCCGCCGTCGGGACGTCTCTGACGCCGACGGCCCGCGCCCGCTCGGCGCCGACGGCCTCGCGGGCCCCGCGGGCGAGCCGACCGGGAAGCCCCAGGCCGGCGTCCCCGCCGACCCCGACGGCCTCGGCGCCGACTTCGACGCCGAGGCGGACCACATCGTCGGCCAGGACGGGCCGGTCACGGGCAACTCGCCGCCGCCGCCCGAGCACGTCGTCGTCGAGCTCCGCGACGTCTACAAGGGGTTCGGGCCGAAGAAGATCTTGAAGGGGGTCAACATGGCTGTCGAGCGGGGGACGAGCGCCGTCGTCCTCGGCGGCTCGGGGACCGGCAAGAGCGTGCTCACGAAGCACGTCGTCGGGCTCCTCCAGCCGGACAAGGGCGAGGTCTGGGTGCTCGGCGAGCGGCTCGACCTCATGACGCCCGAGCAGCGCGACCGGAAGCGGACCCGCCTGGGCTACCTCTTCCAGGGCGGCGCGCTCTTCGACTCGATGACGGTCTACGAGAACATGCGGTTCTTCCTCGACCGGCTCACGACGCTCCGCAAGGACGAGAAGGACGACCTCATCGAGGAGAGCCTCGAGGACGTCAACCTGCCCCAGACGCGCGACCAGTACCCGGCCGAGCTCTCGGGCGGCCAGAAAAAGCGGATCGGCCTCGCGCGCACGCTCATCCTCCGCCCCGACATCATCCTCTACGACGAGCCGACGACCGGGCTCGACCCCGTCTCCGTCCGCGTCGTGTCCGAGCTCATCGTCAAGCTCCGCGACACGCGCGGGATCTCGTCGATCGCCATCACGCACGACCTGCTCGCGGCCGAGATCATCACCGACCGGGCCCACTTCCTCCTCGACGGCGTGATCGCGGCGTCCGGCACGCTCGACGAGGTCCGCCGCTCGGACAACCCGGTCATCGAGGAGTTCTTCCTCGGCACGGAGGCGTACGGACGCGCGTAGCCGGCCCCGTTCCCCCGGGCACCCCCGCCCCCGGTCCGGCGTTCGGGCCCCCCTTAGCTTCCGCACATGACCCGTCAAGCCCGCCTCGGCCTCGTCGTCCTGCTCGGCCTGCTCACGGCCGTGGGGTTCCTGTTCGTGATCGGGAGCCAGAACAGCCTGTTCGCCAACACCTTCTCGGTGCGGGCCAACTTCAACCAGGTGGCCGGGCTCCAGACCGGGGCCTCGGGCTTCGACAACGGCAGCCAGGTCGGGCGCGGCACGGCGGGCCGCCTGCCGAGCGAGCCCGGCGCGCCGATCACGGTCCGGATGGCCGTCAACGAGGAGGCCCGCGAGCTCATCCGCGAGGACAGCCGCGCGCTCATCCAGACCGACGGGCTCGTGGGCAACGTGATCGTGTCGCTCACCGACGGCAGCCGCGACCGGCCGCAGGTGGCCGACAACGGCCAGATCCAGGGCGTCGACCCGTTCGCGCTGTCCGAGGTCTCGGACCGGCTGTTCACGTCGATCGCCCGGTTCGACTCGGTCACGGTCGGCCTCAGCCAGACGCTCGCCGACGTCCGCACGGGCGAGGGCACGCTGGGCCGGTTCCTCTACGACGAGCGGCTCTACGAGAGCACCGTCGCCACGGCCGACGCCTTCCAGGGGACCGTCCTCGAGTCGCAGAACACGCTCCGCGCGCTGACCGCCCGCGCCGACCAGCTGGTGGGCACGGCCGAGACGGCGTCGGCCGGCGTCAACGAGATCCTCCGCCGCGTGTACCAGGGCGAGGGGACCGTCGCGCGGTTCCTCAACGAGCCGGCGGTCTACGAGACGTTCCTCGCCACGGCGGCCCAGCTCCAGGAGGGCGCGGCCCAGCTCCAGACGGTCTCGTCCGACATCCGCGCCATCACGGACCGGCTGAACCAGGCGGCCGGGTGGGGCGCCGTCGGGGCGTTCCGGTTCTCGGAGAACATGGAGGCCCTCAAGCACAACTTCCTCTTCCGGGGCTACTTCGAGGACCGCGGCTACTACGAGATGGCGCCGTTCGAAGTCCGCGAGGCGGCGATCGCCGAGATCCTGGAGGACCTCCAGGAACGCGAGCGCCGGCTGTCGCAGCAGGAGCGCGAGGTGCAGGAGGCGCTCCGCGAGATCGAGCGGATCCGGGGCGAGATCGACGCCTCCAACCGGGCGCGCCCGGCGCCGGCCACCGGCGCCCCGTCCGCCGCCGCGGCCCCGACCGGCGGCGAGTAGCCCCGCCTCGGCGCCGAGGCCGGAGGGGCGGGCGCGGAAGAGCGGAGGGGGAGAGGAAAAGGGGAGGGGAGGAGCAAAGGATTCTCCGCCCCTGCCGGCCCCTCCACCCCTGCTGCTGCTCCCCTTCCGCACCTCCGCACCTCCGCACCTCCGCACCTCCGCACCTCCGCACCTCCGCACCTCGTGGACTACCGCTTCCTCATCGCGCGGCGCTACCTCGCCAGCCGGCGGCGGCTCACGCTGATCTCGGTGATCTCGGGGATCTCGGTGGCCGGCGTCGCCGTGGGCGTCGCGGCGCTCGTCGTGGTGCTCAGCGTGCTCAACGGGTTCTACGACGTCGTCCGCGACCTGCTCGTGAGCTACGACCCGCACGTCCGCGTCGAGGCCGTGGGGGGCGAGGGGCTGGCCAACGCGGATGCCCTCGCCGGGGTCGCGCGGCTGGAGCCCGGCGTCGTCTCGGCGACGCCCTACGTCGAGGGCAAGGCGCTGCTGACGACCGAGGACGGCGGGACGCTCAACCAGGTCGTGACCGTCCGCGGCGTCGAGCCGAGCGCGCTTGACGCCGAGGTCGAGCGGTCGATCCGCGAGGGCACGTTCAGCCTCGGGCGGCAGGACGGGACCGCCGGGATCGTGATGGGCGCGGCGCTGGCGGGCCGCACGGGCGCCCGCCCGGCCGACCCCGGCGTGGCCCTCGAGGGCGGGCCGCCGGCCGGCGCCGTCGGCGGGAGCCGCGTGTCGCTGCTGTCGGCGGGGGCGCTGGAGCGGGCCATCGGGCTGTACCCGTTCGGCCTGCCCGACCAGCGGGCGTTCGAGGTCCGGGGGACGTTCTCGCTCGAGCCGACCTACGACGAGAGCCACGTGTTCGTGGGGCTCGACGAGGCCCAGCGGCTGTTCCAGATGCCCGGCCGCGCGTCCGGCCTCGACCTTCGCCTCGCCGACCTCGACGACGCCGGCGCCGTGGCCGCCCGCCTCCAGGACCGCCTCGACGCCGACGCGCCCGGGCGGTACGCCGTCCGCACGTGGTACGACCTCCAGGGCTCGCTCTACAGCGTGATGAAGCTGGAGAAGTGGGCCGCCAGCGCCATCCTCGCGCTCATCATCGTCGTGGCCGCCTTCAACATCGTGGGCGCGCTGACGATGATCGTGATCGAGAAGCAGCGGGACCTCGGCGCGCTCCAGGCGATGGGCGCCAGCCGCCGCGACGTCCGCCGGATCTTCCTGCTGGAGGGCCTGCTGGTGGGCGGCGTCGGGGCCGGGATCGGGCTCGCGATCGGGCTCACGGTGTCGCTCGCGCAGAAGGCGTTCGGGCTCGTGAAGCTGGCCGAGGCCGGCTCGTTCGTGATCGACGCGTACCCCGTCGCGATCCGGCCGTTCGACGTGGGGCTCGTCGTCGTGATCGCGGTGGGGCTGTGCGCACTGGCGGCGGTGTATCCGGCCGTTCGGGCGTCCCAGGTCGATCCGGCGCGGGCGGTCCAGTCTGGGGCCTGAGCGGGCTGGGATTCGTGAGGGGAACCTGAGGATTCCATTCCCAGGCGGGAGTATCGCGAAGAGACGGTTAGAGGGTTTGGGCCGGGCCGGGGGTGGCCGATAGGTTCCCCGACAGTTTCGACTCGCCCCCCCCCCGTTTCCACCATGACCCGCTCCTTCTTGCCGCTCCTGGCGGCGGTCCTTCTGCTTCCCCTGTCCGGCTGCGACGAGACCGGCCCGATGCTCTCCGTCGAGCAGGGCGTCGACGTCGCCATCGACGACGCCATCATCGCCCGCGAGCAGGGTGACTACGACACCGCCACGACCCTGCTCTACCAGGCCCTCGAGGCCGAGCCCACCAACGCCGTCGTCCGCGTCGAGCTCTCGACGACGCTCCTCCAGCGCGAGGGGATCGACCTGTTCGACATCGAGCGGATCGGGCAGTACCTCGAGACCGCCGGGATGGCGCGGACGGCCCAGCCGTCGGCCGCCCGGAGCGCCGGGACCTGCGCCTACGCCAGCGACCCGACGGCCGTCCAGTTCGACCCGACCGAGTACGAGGGCTTCGAGGAGCTCGTGCTGAGCATCGAGGTGCTCGAGGAGGTGACCGAGACGCTCGAGGGCGTCCTCCCGGCCGCCGTCGAGGACTTCCAGCTCTGCGGCTCCGTCGTCGACGGCGAGCTGATCTACGACCAGGCCGGCGCCATCCAGGACCTCAAGGCCCAGGGCCTCACGAACGACCAGGCCGCGCAGGCCCTCGCCGTCGGCGCCCTCGCCCGGTTCGTCGACGCCTACGTGACGGTCACCGAGGAGCTCGCCGACGAGACCTCGTGGTACCGCCTCGCCGACGGCTCGATCGGCATCTGCGCCGACGACGAGGACGCGGCCCGCACGAAGGCCGAGGGCGCCATCCAGGGCATCGGCGAGGCCATCCTCTCGCTCGACACGCGCGCGGCCATCCTCGGCGCCAGCGCGACCGTCGCCGCCGAGATCGTCGACACGGCGCTCGACATCTACGACGAGCTCGAGCAGGACATCACGACCTACTGCGAGCTCTAGCACCGGGCGGGGCCTCCGGGCCCCGCCTCCCTCGCGGGGCTGGCCGCCCGGCCGCCCGGTCCGC
>CAXRFJ010000233.1:0-5682 GCA_964229475.1 Rubrivirga sp. | reverse complement strand
GAGGGAGAGGGCGAGCGCGAGGTCGTGGTCGACCGGCAGCGGCGTCGCCGCGGCGCCGTGATCGGCCGCCGCACGCGGGGAAGGCGCTGCGCCGTGCCCGGCCGCCGCGTGGTCTCCGTGCCCCGCGGCGCCGTGATCGGCCGCGGCGCCGTGGGCGGCCGGCGCCCCGTGCGCGCCGTGCAGGATGAACTGGGCCGGCGGGTCCTCGCGGAGCCCGAGGAAGTACTCGGTCTGGTGGAGGAACGAGCGGCCGTCCAGGAACAGGCGGACGATGGCGACGCGCTCGGCACCCTGGTCCGCCAGCTCCCCGAGGCCGGCCCCCAGCGACGCCGGGTCGGCCATGCCGAAGGCGAGCGAGACGGGGTAGCGGTCGCGGAGCGGGGCGAGGGCGTCCTCGACGGACGCGTTCCAGGCGGGGTCGCCGCCGTGGGCCATCACGAGGAGGCCCGGCGCGTCGTCGGCGGGCTGGGCCGCCGCGCCCGGCGCGAGGAGGACGGCGAGGGCCGCGAGGAGGAGGGAGGGGCGGAGCATCGGTGGGAGCGGGGAGGGGAGGGCGGCGGGCGGGCCGGCGCGGCGAGCGGGCGGGGGCTACTCGGCCGTCGTCGAGAGGAAGTCGCGCGAGCCGTCGGGCTGGACGACGTACTCGAACGTGTAGTAGCGGCTGGCGTCGGACGTCGGGTCCGGGGTGGTCGGGTTGCCGCGGTAGTAGCTCAGGATCCGGACCTTGGCGTAGTCGCCCTCGCCCGTCGTGAGGACGATGGTGCGGCCCGGGATCGGCGCGATCAGGTTGGTCGAGGAGCTGTAGTTGTACCAGCCGTTGTCGGAGCCGGTGCAGAGGGCGTAGGGCGTGCCGGGGAACGTGCCGCCGGGCGTCTCGACGGCCGGGCAGTTCGGGTTCGCGCCGTCGGCGAAGTAGCCGTCCGCCGGGGCCTCGGTCACCGCGTCGAACGCCTCCGTGAGGAGCTGCGCCGAGCCCTGGCCGGGGCCGCTGGTGCCGCCGTTGAAGATGATCGTCGTGCCGCGGAAGCCGATGTCCCAGGCCGTCCCGGTCGAGTCGGCGGCGCGGACGGCCGCGTCGGTCTCGGACGACGAGAGGACGATCTCGCCCGCGTCGAGGTCGTAGAGCGTGAACAGGTTGTTGGCGATCGGGGCGCCCGTGTTCGGGTCGCGGCCCGTGGTCGGGTCGGCCTCGACGTCGGCGGCGACCTGGACCTCGAGGTCGACGACCTCGTCGGGCTCGGTCGAGTCGCAGGCGGAGAGGAGGAGGACGCCCGAGAGGGCGAGGAGCGAGAGGCGGGTCATGACGGGGCGCGGGGTCGCCGCGCGGGGGCGGTGGGGGTTACAACGAGAGGCCGAGCGACGCGAAGAGCGTCCGGCCCGGCAGGGACGGCACGAGCGTGGCGCGCGTGACGTCGAGGAGGTTCTCCGCGCCGGCCTGGGCCTCGACGCGGCCGGCGGGCGTGGCCCACGCCTTCGTGAGCGTGAGGTCGACGACGGCGTAGCCGGGGACGAACTCGTCGTCGCGGTTGGCGAGGCCGTTGCCGTCGAGGTCGCGGTAGCCGTAGCGGCTCCGCCAGCGGCCCCGGAGCGACGCCGAGGCGGACCCGCGCGTGAGCGTGGCGCGGAGGGTCGCCGTGTGCGGCGACCGCCCGAACAGCCCGTCGTAGTCGCCCACGCCGAGCCGCGTGTCGCGGCCGCTCAGGTCGCGGCCGAACACGGTCCCGGCCTCGAGGGCCTCGACGAGGTCGCGGTCGCGGGCCTGCAAGAACTGGTAGCTCCCGGCCAGCTCCACGCCGCCGAGCGGCCGGGCCGTGACCTGCGCGTCGAGGCCTCGCGTGTAGATCCGGTCGAGGTTGAAGTAGCCGAAGACCGACTGCCCGTTCGTCTTCTGCGCGACGGGCTGCGTCTCGATGAGGTCCGATACCTCGTTCCAGAACGCCCCGGCCTCGACGGTGAGGGCGGACGTGAGGTCGACGGAGACGCCGGCGTTGAACGCGACGGAGCTCTCGGCCTCGATGGCGCCGAGCGCGGCCGGGTCGAGGAAGACCTGCGCGAGCTGGCCCTGGGCCTCGAGCGCGGCGATGCCCTCCGCGAGCCGCGTCGAGCCGAACACGCTGTAGCCGGCGGCGGCGTTCGTGAACGCGAGGTACAGCTGCCGGAAGGCCGGCGCCTTGAACCCGCTCCCGACGCTCGCCCGGAGCCGGACCGCCTCGGTGGGGCGGACGAGCGCGGACAGCTTCGGCGTCAGCCGCGCCGCGTAGTCGGAGTGGGCGTCGAACCGGGCGCTCGCGTTGAGTTCGAGGTGCCGCGACGGGGCCCATTCGTGCTGGGCGAAGGCATAGACCTGCTGCGCGCTGGGCGCGTCGGCGCCGTAGCGGTCACCGGCGAGCCGCTCATCGATGGCGCCGGCCCCGACGACCGTCAGGTGGCGCGGGCCCCAGAGCGCGTCGACCTGGGCCTCGGCCTTGGCGTAGCGCTGGTCGAAGTCGTCGGAGTAGTACAGGGTGCCGTCGGACTGGCGGCGGTACCGGGTCTCGGTCGCGTAGCGGGCCCCGTAGAGCGTCGTCGTGAGGCGGAGCCGGTCGCCGAGCGGGAGCATGAGCTCGGGGTGGAGGCTCCAGTCGACCCGGCTCGCGTCGTCGTCGTAGCGGACCTCGGCGCCGTCCTCGACGCCCGCGAAGCCGCCCGACTGGTCCTGCGCGGCGAGGCGCGCGCCCAGCGAGAGGCGCGCGGCCCCGAGGTCGGCGCGAGCGCGGAGGTCGGCCGTCCAGTCGGTGAAGGACGGGACGGTCGGGCCGAACGAGTCGGGCGTGAGGTCGTAGCCGGCCGAGCCGAACCGGTTGACGAACGCGCGGGCCGCCCACCCGTCGCGGCCGACGGCGGCCTCGGCCGTCGCGTCGGTCTGCCCGTACGAGCCGGCGCGGAGGCGGAGCCCGCCGGTCGCGTCGCCCGGCGCCGGCAGCGCCGTCACGAGGTTGACGACGCCCGCGAGCGCCTCGCTCCCGTACAGCGACGACGACGGGCCCTCGACCACCTCGACCCGCTCGACGCCCGCCACCGCCAGCCGATCCACGTCGAGCGTCCCGGCCGTCCGCCCGATGACCGGCTCGCCGTCGAGCAGGATGAGCGTGTAGTCCGACGAGAAGCCCTGGACCTGGACGCCGCCGCCGTGGTCGTCGAACAGCTGGAGGCCGGGGACGGTCTCCAGCACGTCGCCGAGGCGGACCGCGCCCTGCCGGCGGATCGCCGCGGCGTCGACGACGGTCGTGGGCACGGCGACGTCTTCGAGCGCCTTGGCCGTCCGCGTGGCCGTCACCACGACGCGGTCGGTCCGGATCGCGCGCGGGGTGAGGGCGACGTCGAGGCGGAGCGTGTCGCCCGTGGCGACCGTGACGGTCCGCTCGGCCGCCTCGTAGCCGACGGCCGTGACGCGGAGCGCGGCCGCGCCCGCCTCGGGCAGCGTGAGGAGGAAGCCGCCGTCGGGGCTCGCCGCCGTGCCCCGGTCGGCCGCGCGGACGGCCGCGCCGATCACGGGGGCGCCGGTCTCGGCGTCGGTGACGCGCCCGCGGACGGTCTGCCCACTGACGGCCGGGGCCGCGAGCGAGAGGAGCGTGAGGAGGAGGGCGGCGCGCATCACGCGGTGGGGCGGGGGCCGAGCGTATCGAGCAGGAGCGCGTCGAGGTCGAGCACGGCAACGGCCGCGTCGAGGAGCCCCGCCAGCTCGCGGGCGTCGTCGCCGACGAGGCGGAAGACGGCCGACTCGCGGGCCGTCTCCGCGCGGAGCGCCCAGCCCCAGGGCACGTCCTCCTCGCGGACGGCCGCCAGCGTCCGGCGCATCTGTCGGAGCTGCGCCGCCGAGAGCGTCACGCCGACGTCGCCGAACCGGAGGTCGAGGTCGCCGCAGCACGGGCACCGCGACACGACGCCGCGGTCGGATTCGGCGAGGCGCGGGTCGTGGAGGGCGGTGGGTGCGGGCATGGATCCTTATCTGGACTCGATCCAAACTTAGATCCGATCCAGATAGCTCGGCGGCCCGGGGGCCGGGCTCCATGCGTTCTCCGAATTCCTGGGAGGACGAGCCGGTCGGCTGCCCCGCCGGGCGTGTGTCCCTCACGGGGCGGGAGGGCCTAGGTTGGGCGCGTGCTCGTGCTCCTCCTCTCCGCCGGTCTTGCTCTCGTCCACGTCGCGGCGGGCGGGCTCCGGTTCCTCGCCGTCGTCCCGCGGAGCCGGTGGCTGTCGGTCGCGGGCGGGATCTCCGTGGCCTACGTGTTCGCGCACTTGCTGCCGCAGGTGGCGGCCGGGCAGGACACGCTGCGGGAGGCCGGGCTCGCCGAGGTCGTCATCGGGGAGGGGCACGTGTGGCTGCTGGCGCTCCTCGGGCTCGTCGTGTTCTACGGGCTGGAGCGGGCGGCCCAGGTCTCGCGCGATGAGGGGGGCGAGGCCGGCGACCGCACCGAGCCCGGCGTGTTCTGGCTCCACATGGCCAGTTACGGGCTCTACAACGTCCTCGTGGGCTACCTTCTGGGCGAGGGAGAAGGCGGGACCGCGACCGGCCTCGTCCTGTTCTGGGTGGCCATGGCCCTCCACTTTTTCGTCAACGACTCCGGGCTCCGCCAGCACCACAAGGGGCGGTACGACCGGGTCGGGCGCTGGCTGCTGGCCGCGGCCGTCGTGGTCGGCGCCGCGGTCGGGAGCGTCGCACGGATCCACCCGGCGGTGATCGCCGGGCTCGTGTCGTTCCTGGCCGGCGGGATCGTCCTCAACGTGCTGAAGGAGGAGCTGCCGGAGGAGCGGGCGAGCCGGTTCTGGCCGTTCGCGCTCGGCGCCGTCGGGTACGCCGCGCTGCTGGCGGTCGCCTAGGGCCCGGCGCCGAGGCGGGCGCGGTCAGGTCATCGACTCGGTGACCGGGATCGCCGAGAGCGCGGCGCGGACGGGCGGCGCCGACGACGGGAGCGCGGCGTCGAGCGCCTCGATCGTCCCCTGGGCGTGGGCGTAGAGCGGGAGGAACGCCTGGACGGCCTTGACGAGCGAGCCCTCGTCGGCGGCGTCCTGCGCCACGGCACAGAGGGAGTAGAGCTCGGTCGCGTCGAGGAGGCCCGCAACGGACTTGAGGGTGTGGACGTGCCGGCCGGCCTCTCGGAGGTCCTCGCCGCGGAGGGCGACCTTGGCGGCTTGGAGGCCCGAGTCGATCTCGTCGCGGGCGTCGGCGAGGAGGCTGAGGAAGAGGTCGCGGTCGCCGGAGGCCATGTCCGCGAGCGTCGGGAACGCGGTGGGCTCGGACTCGGGCTCCGCCGCGTCGGGGCCCGGGGCGCTCCCGTGGACGGCGCGCTCGATGTCGGTGAGGACGCGGACCAGCGCCTCGCGGTCGAGCGGCTTGCCGAGGAACCCGTCGAAGCCGGCGGCGAAGCAGGCCTCGCGCTTGGCGGCCGTCACGTCGGCCGTCATGGCGATGATCCGGGGCTGGGGCACGTCGGAGGCCCGGACGATCCGGCCCGCCTCGATCCCGTCCACGCGGGGCATCCGGAGGGCGAGGAAGACGACGTCGTAGGGGCGGCCGGCGCCGGCCGCACAGCGGAGGGCCGGGAGCACCTCGTCGCCGTCGGTCACGACGTCGTTGCGGTAGCCGGCGCGGCGGAGCGTGAGCGTGAGGACACGTTGGTTGACGGCGTTGTCCTCGGCCAG
>CAXRFJ010000232.1:0-4449 GCA_964229475.1 Rubrivirga sp. | reverse complement strand
GTGGGCGCGCTCGGGGCCGTCGCGTACGGCATCCTCGTCCTGGGCGAGCCGCGGACGGCCGGGCGCCTCGTCTGCCTCGGGCTGATCCTCGCGGGCGTCGCGGGGCTCCGCCTCCTGAGCCCGTCGGGGCACTGACCGAGGCGGGCGGACACCGACGCGCCGCGCCGGGCTCGGGGCTACGACGCGGCGCGGGGGCGGGGCGGCGCCGGGCGGGCTAGTCGGCGACGTCGACCAGCGTCAGGTCGAACGTGAGGGCCTGGCCGGCGAGCGGGTGGTTGGCGTCGAGCGTGACCGACTCGTCCTCGACCTCGACGACGCGGGCCTCGAGCGCGCCGCCGCCCTGGAGCCCGAGGCGGACGCCCTGGCCCACCGACGGGACGGAGCCGTCCGGGAACGCGGTCTTCGGGACGTCGAGCACGAGGTCGTCGCGGCGGGCGCCGTAGGCGGCCTCGGGCTCGAGCCGGACCGTCTTGTCCTCGCCGACCTCCATGCCGGTCACGGCCTCGTCGAAGCCGGCGACGACCTGGCCGGAGCCGAGGGTGAACGAGAGCGGCTCGCGGCCCTCCGACGAGTCGAACGGGGTGCCGTCGTCGAGGCGGCCGGCGTAGTGGACGGAGACGGTGTCTCCAGGCTGGGCGGGCATGGGGATGTCGATGATGAGGGGTGGGGATGGGCCGGAGGGCCCCTGGGTTCCGGCTTCGCCGAGTCTGCGTGGGCCCGCCGCGCGGGCACGAATCGCGCGGGTCACGACGTAGCTTGGCCTCCGCCCTCCACGCCGCCCGTGCGTATCGCGCTCGCCCTCGTCCTGTCCGCCCTCGTGAGCCTCGGGGCGCCTGCCCAGACGCTCGGCGGCGGGCGTCAGTGCGCGACGCCGGAGCCGACGATCCGCCAGGCGCTCGAGACCGCGCGGCTCGTCGAGGCGTACGGCGCCGAGGGCGCGCTGCAGCGGCGGGCGCTCGAGTCGGTGACGGTCCCGGTCGCCGTCCACGTCATGCGCGCGGGACTGACGGTCGCCGAGGGCGACATCCCGGACGCGTGGGTCGAGGCGCAGATCGACACGCTGAACTCGGCGTTCGCCGGGTTCGGCGTCCGCTTCGCCCTCGCGCTCGTCAACCGCGTCGACCGGCCCGAGTGGTACGAGGGCCTCCAGCTGGGCTCGTTCGATGAGCGGGACATGAAGGAGGCCCTGGCCCTGGACCCGGCGCGCGTGCTCAACCTCTACACGGCCTCGCTCGGGCTCGACTACCTCGGCTGGGCCACGCTTCCGGAGCTGTACGACGAGGACGAGACGTACCAGGGCGTCGTGCTCCTCGACCAGTCGCTGCCGGGGGGCTCGGAGGCGCCCTACAACCTCGGCCACACCGGGACGCACGAGGTCGGCCACTGGCTCGGGCTCTACCACACGTTCGCCGGCGGGTGCTCCGCGCAGGGCGGCGGGGACCAGGTCGAGGACACGCCCAAGCAGGCGCGCGGGACCTCCGGCTGCCCCTCGCCGCCGCCCGACTCGTGCCCCAACGACCCCGGCCTCGATCCGATCCACAACTACATGGACTACTCGGACGACGCCTGCATGACCGAGTTCACCGGCGGCCAGCGCGCCCGCGCCGATGCGCTCATGACCACGTTCCGCCCGACGCTCGTCGCGGGCGGGTACGCCCTCGCGACGGTCCCGCGGCAGGTCCTCGACGGCCTCTTCGTCGGCATCACGACGACGGCCCCGCTCCGCGTCACGAACGCGACGGACGTGCCGCTCACCGTCACCGGGGCGACCGCCACCGGGGCGGACGTCGCGCTCCGGGGGGGGGCGCGGACCGTCGCCCCGGGCGAGGCCGCGCTCCTCGACCTCGAGATCCGCCCGTCGCAGCCGGGGGCCGTGGGCATCCGGGTGGAGACCGCCCAGGGCGTGACGCCGGAGTTCTTCGCGCTGGAGGGCGAGGCCGTCGTCCCGCCGACCGCCCGCCTCGGGGCGCCGGCCGTCGTCGCGCGCGTGATCGAGGGGACGGGCGCGATCGAGCGGACGGTGACGCTGGCGAACGAGGGCGGGGGCTCGCTCCTGTTCGAGCTCGTGGACCTGCCGAGCTGGGTCGCCTCGGCGGAGCCGTCGTCGGGGGCCATCGCGTCCGGCGCGTCGGTCGAGATCACGCTCGCGTTCGAGCCCGGCCTCCTCGCCCCGACGACCTACCGCGAGCCCCTCGTGTTCGCGACGAACGACCCGCTCCGCCCGGAGGTCGCGCTCCCGCTCACCTTCGACGTGCTGCTCCGCCCCGAGGCCCTCGCGGTCGGGGCGATCTACCCCAACCCCGGCCGCGGCCTCATCACGGTCCCCCTCCAGCTCCCCGAGGACGCCGACGTGACGGTCGACGTGGTCGACGTGCGCGGCCGCGTCGTCGCCGTCCTGGCCGACCGCCGGCCGCTGGCGGTCGGGTACCCCGACGTCACGTGGGACGCGGCGGCGGCCGCCCCGGGGCTCTACGTCGTCCGCGTGCGGACCGAGGCGGAGGCGGTCGCGGGGCGCGTCGTCATCCTTCGCTGACGAGCGCGGGCGTCCCGGCCCGCCGGAGCGAGCGGACGAGGAAGGCGATCGCGGCCCCCGCGGCGGCGAGCGTGGCGACGCCCTGGAGCGTCTCGCCGAGGACGACCCACCCGACGCCGAAGAGGGCGGCATAGACGGCGGCGCTGCCCAGGAGCCACTGCAGCGCGAGCTGCCCGAGGCCGGCGTCGACCTCGACGGTCGGGTTCCGCAGGAACACCGGGCGCCACCCGGGGCCGCCGGGCCGGACGCGCCGGTAGAACGCGTCGAGCGTGCCCTCGGGCGTCGGGCGCGTGACGAACGTGACCGCCACCCACGCGGCCGTCGTGATGCCCGCGATGCCGAACAGGTTGGTCGGGAACGCCGACGTCAGGAACGGGACCTCGACGCCGACCAGCTGGAGCGCGACGAGGAGCAGCGGGACGACCGTCGCCGTCAGCTCGCTCCACGCGTTGATCCGCCACCAGTACCAGCGGAGGATGAGCACGAGCCCGATCCCGGCCGAGGCGCTCAGCAGGAGGCCCCACGCGCCCGAGACCGAGTCGAGCTGCGTGGCCACGAGGAACCCGCCGATCGCGAGGAGGAACGTGAGGACGCGCGAGACCGTGACGTAGTGGCGCTCGGTCCGCTCCGGCGCGAGGAACCGCCGGTAGAGGTCGTTGACGAGGTAGCTCGTGCCCCAGTTGAGCTGGGTCGAGATCGTCGACATGAAGGCGGCCAGGAACGCGGCGAAGAGGAGGCCGAGGAGGCCCGCCGGCAGCGCGTCGCGCATGACCATGACGTAGCCCTCGCCCGGGTTCTCGAGGCCGGGGTACAGCACGAGCGCGGCCAGCCCGACGAGGATCCAGGGCCACGGCCGGAGGCAGTAGTGGGCGATCGCGAACCACAGGACGGCGAGGACGGAGTCGGTCTCGCTCCGGGCCGCCAGCATCCGCTGGGCGACGTAGCCGCCGCCGCCGGGCTCGGCGCCGGGGTACCAGCTCGCCCACCACTGGACGCCCATGTAGGCCGCGAACGCGACGCCGCTGAGGGCCAGCGTCGCGGCCCCCTCGACCGGGTCGCCGAGGCGGGGCGTGAAGCGGAACGCGTCGGCCGGGAGCGCGGCCTTGAGCCCGGCGACCCCGCCCACCTCGGGGAGGTCCAGGGCGAACCACGCGAGCGCGATCGACCCGACCATGGCGAGCGTGAACTGGAACGCGTCGGTCACCGCGATCCCCCACAGCCCCGACAGGAGCGAGTACACGCCGACGAGGAGCATCAGCCCGCCGACCGCCACCGTCGGCGCGTCGAGGCCGGCGATCTCGCTCTGCCCGAACACGGTCATGCCGGGGAAGAGGACGCGGAACACGGTCGACATCGCGAGCACGACCCACCCGATCACGATGGCATTCGCGAACAGGCCGAAGTAGACGGCCTTGACGCCGCGCAGCCACGCCGCGGGTGGCCCGGCGTAGCGGAGCTCGACGAACTCGACGTCGGTGAGCACGCCGCTCCGCTGCCACAGCCGGGCGAAGAAGAACACGGTCAGCATCCCGCCGAGCGCGGCGTACCACCACAGCCAGTTGCCGGCGACGCCGGACTGGGCCACGAGCTCCGCGACGGCCAGCGGCGTGTCGGCGGCGAACGTCGTCGCGACCATGCTCGTGCCGGCCAGCCACCACGGCATCGAACGCCCCGAGGCGAAGAACTCGTCGGTGGAGCGCGACGCGCGCCGGGCGAACCGGGCGGCGAGGCCCAGCGTGAGGCCGAGGACGAGGACGACGATGACCCAGTCGAGCGGGCTCATGGCGGTGCGGGGAGACGCCGGAAGCTAGCGCGGTCGCGAGGCGGGGGACGGGAGGCGGGCCCCGGACGAACTCCCGGCCGGCCACGTCCGCGCGGCCCCTGGGCCGCCGGCTGCCTCCGCTTCGACGTCGAGG